>CAZCKF010000100.1:0-8762 GCA_964499155.1 uncultured Chitinophagaceae bacterium | reverse complement strand
CATTGCCAACCCTCGTGTTGGATTGATCAATATCGGCGAAGAAGAAGGCAAAGGAAATCTGCTTGCGCAGGCTGCATATCCATTATTGAAAGAAAATACAAACATCAATTTCATCGGGAACATTGAAGGTCGCGACATCATGGAAAACAAAGCCGATGTAATGATCTGTGATGGATTTACAGGAAATGTTATCCTAAAAATGGCTGAGTCTATCTACGACATCTTTACGCGCAATAAAGTGAACAGCGAATTTGTAAACAGGTTCAATTTCGAAGAGCACGGAGGTACGCCGGTGCTTGGTGTTACAAAACCTGTAATTATTGGCCATGGCATTTCACATGATACTGCGTTTAAGAATATGATACATATGGCGCAGAAAATGATAGAGACGAAAGTGCTAACTAAAATTGCAGAAGCTTTTAGATAGACTTTCGTCTCAAGGTCCAGGATTCAAGGTCCGAGGTCCAGGAAAGCTTTCAAGTGAATTCAAGGCAACAAGAAAGGGTTAAAGTTTCAAGTGCTTCGTAGCAAGATTTACAGGAAAGTACTTCTACAAATAATTAATGAGTCTTCGTCCTTAAGAAACCTCCAACCATTCCAACCATTCCAACTATTCCAACCTCCAACTATTCGTACCTTCATTTCTCTATGAGAACAATCATCTTCCTTCTACTTATATTATCCGGGACCGCTTGTAATTCTCAGGAAATTTCGCCTGATGTTAAGGTTGTTACTCACAAACTCGGAGATGATTCTGTTTCCATTGAAATTTTGAATTACGGAAAAAATACCAAACCGGTTTTTGTCAGTTTGCATGATGATGAAGTAACGGCAGTTAATACGGGGAAGCTGTTCCTGAAAAAAAATGGCGGTATGTTGGTGAGGATTGTGAACAATGGAAAACGAATGATTGAATTTACTTCGGGCAATCAATTATTCAAATTTGACCCCAACCGAATGTTTTCGACAAGAGGTATCATTGAAACACTTATTAAAAACAACAACTTCAGTCCCGATGCTGTGCAACAGGTAAACGCGTTTGCTGATAAATTTCTTTCATTATTGCCACGCCATGACCTGTTAATTGCATTGCACAACAATGATGAAGGTAATCTGACAGTTCATTCGTTTTCAACTTCTGGTACTTTTCGGATCGATGCAAGGCATGTGCGTGTACATCCAGGACAGGACCAGGATAATTTTTACCTGGTTACTGACAGTACACTTCATCGAATACTTGGAGGAAAATATAATTCGGTGCTGCAACACAATCAGCGTGCAACAGATGATGGATCACTTTCTGTTTTTTATGGCAGAAGAAATTTGAAATACATCAATATTGAAGTGCAACATGGTAAAAGTGTTGAACAGTTGCAAATGATCCAATTCGCAATGAATGCGTTAGAAGCAAAATAAAAAAAGCGCTGATAAAATTTTCAATTCTTTATCAGCGCTATAGTTTGTTCGTGCGCGATTAGCGTTAATAAGCTCTAATTAGCGTCAATTAGCGTTAATAATTATTTTCACCTCTGGCAACACGCAACTGGTTCTGGACGTTCTGCACACCAGAAATCGATTCAACCACATCTTCAGCCCTGCGTTTTGCTTCGCGGCTTTCCACTGTTCCGGTTAAAACAACTTCGCAATCGCGAACTTCCACATCAATATTAGATGCATCAACATAGCCGTCATCAGCAAGTCGGTCACATACATCATCTTTTATTCTTTCATCAGATCTTTTATAACCTTTTGGTCCCTTTCCACGATGCTTCCCTGAAGTTGTATTGTCTCCTGATCTTCTTTGTGCGTCATCATCTCCAAACCATGATGCAACCTTGTCGCGGGTGCGATCGAACCAATCACGATCCTGGTTGCGATTTTGTTGACTTCCATAATTAGCGTTACCATAATTATAGTTACCGCCCAGGTTAGATGTGCCATACATTCCACCATAATTTGAATCACTCATGCCGTATCCCTGGCGATTTGGATTATTGCCTTCGTACAGGTTATCATCATTGCCATCACCATAAACACCGTGACCACGGTTAAAACCGCGACCAAGATTTTCCATAAAATTTCCACCCTCTTCCCTTCTTCTGTTGCGATCGCGATCCATCATATGATGATTTTGCTGACCACCATAATTCTCATGAAGTAGATTATAGTGATTTCCCTGGTTTTCATGCTGCTGGTTACGGTTGTATTGTTTGTTGTATTGCTGAGATTGATGTTTGTCCCAGTTTTCATCCCCAGTGTACATGGATGATTTGTTCTGTTTATTGTTTTCCATAATTGAAATTTTTTAAATGAAAATTTTACAATTGCTATTGATTACAGCATAAAAATTATGCCTCCATCTTCCACATTCACAAAGTAAAAATGTAGCATGTTCGGAAACACAATTCGGGTAATGGTTGCCTGATTAAGTCACAGTATACTACCAATTGCATTTTTTTTTGTTGCACATAGCAATGAATCAACCGTTTAAGGTTTCGGTGGCATTGGCATTGTATGAATCAACACCATAACCAAACATGGAGGATTCATGAAAAAATTTAAATTGTTTTTCGCATCAGTAGCAATCTGTGCCTTTCTGGGATTCAGTACCCCGGTGATGGCGCAACAGGATAATACAACGACAACAACAGCAACAACAGACGATGATGATGATGGATTTGATGACTGGGGACTTCTTGGGTTGCTCGGTCTGCTCGGTTTACTTGGAAGAAAACGAGATGACAAGCACGTAGTAAGACGAGACACTACTGTGAACCGTTAAACATTTAAAACCCTGCAAATCGCAGGGTTTTTTATTTTTTTAAACGCTTAGGTCATTCTCATTCTAAATATTCTGGGAATGATTAATGCAGCTACGATCAAGACCAGCCAGTCAATAGAAATAATTACGACTTCAAACCTGTATTCCTTTTCTATTCCAAAATAAAAAGAGATAAAAAAATAGCAGCCCATCATCATAATAAATGACCCCGCGAATAACCATTTAATAAATTTCTCTTTTGAAGTTCTCCGATTGAAAACGGGGAAAAGGCATACGAATGATAAGTTCATGAAAATGTATCCGAGCTCTTCCAGCGCAATAAAAATTCCATGGGGGTTGTATTGAGACAGTAATCCAATCCCTTCATATTCCTTATTTGCAAGACTGGGCTGGATGACAGATATCTGCAAAAAATAATCAATGTCCAAAACAGCTACTGCAAGAATGGACATCACCAGGGCGGCTAAAGAAAAATAATTTTTTTCTTGTGATATTAAATGAATGCCCATCATAAAAAAAGGTAAATACCATTTAACAACAGTGCGCCATACATCCAGTAGTAGTCGCGCGGATACCTGTGAAAAGTATTGTAATAAGGATATTCAAAACAACCCGACACACAAAAAGGTCCGCTAAGTGGAGGAGTAAAAATGACAATCAAAAATGTAATGGAAGTAATTACAACGAGAATTTTTGAAATAACATAAAACCATTTTCCAGTATTGCGTAAGTCCTGCATATCTCCGAACTGGCAAACAAAATAATATGAGCTGGGTAATCCAGACATGAGGAAAATCATGTTTCATTCAAGTATTTATCATTTGCCAAAAAAGCCACAAACCAGAACTTGCATTAAAAGCAGGAATGTATGGACCATAAAAGAGCATTTAAACCAAACCATGGTTTCGCAATTTTTGTTTTGTTTTTTGGGATTGCATTGTTGGAAGCAGTTAAAACCAAAAATTGGTTAAGTGTTGCATTCTGGATTGCAATGGGGGTAGTATTTGTAATTATGGATGCAAAGAAAACCGAGAGTTGAATTTTCTGAATTTTGTTCTGTTACCAAATCAAGATTGCAAGAAAATTTTATGGAATAATTTCATTTGGGCATTCCTGCTTCTTTTCAAACTGCGCTAAATTTTGCACAGTGACTTCAGCGATTTGTTGCAGTGCAGTCTCAGTAAGAAATGCCTGGTGACTTGTAATCAACACGTTTTGAAATGTCATTAACCTGGCGATAACGTCATCCAGCAAAATATCTTCCGAACGGTCTTCAAAAAACAATTCTTTTTCTTCCTCATAAACATCAAGTCCCAGGTAGCCGATCTTTCCCGATTTTAATCCCTGTATTACTGCTTTTGTATCAAGCAATCCACCTCTTCCTGTGTTGATCAGCATCACTCCCCGCTTCATTTTTTCAATTCGCTCCTTACCAATCATATATTTGGTTTCGGGGGTAAGGGGGGCATGGAGTGAAATGATATCAGACTTTTCGCACAGCACATCAAGCGAACAGAAATTAATATTCATTTCTTTCCCCCACTCTTTGTCAGGAGCCAAATCGTATACTAATATCTTGCAACCAAAACCATGGAGGATCGAAGCCAATGCTTTGCCGATTTTTCCGAACCCGATTATTCCAACTGTTTTTCCATGCATGTCAAATCCAGTTAGTCCATCCAGAGAAAAATTACCATCTCTGACCCTGTTATGCGCTTTAATTATTTTTCGATTAAGAGCGAGCATCAAGGCAACTGAATGTTCCGCAACAGCATAGGGAGAATACTCTGGAACCCTGGCAACCCGGATACCAAGTTTCGATGCTGCTTTTAAATCAACATGATTAAACCCTGCTGACCTGCACAACAAAAAATTGATCCCCAATTTTTTTAGTTCATTCAACACTTTTTCAGAAGCATCATCATTTACAAAAATGCATACCGCTTCACAGCCCGTTGCCAGTTGCACAGTCGATAAATTTAACCGCGGTTCGATCCAAACCAGCTCATGGATATTTCCTGCAGCGTTGAACAGGTATTCTTTTTCAAACTGATGACCGCTAAAGATTGCCAATTTCATAAAATGCAAGTTAGGCTTGGGCGCGGTAAAATTGATTATGATCAGCTATAGCTGTGCTTTAAATCATACCCTGGATTCAAATACATCAATATTTTACATGCATGCGGTATAACAATCGAAGATTCATTTCTCTCGGTGCTGCAGTTGCTTTAATTGGAATCATTTTATCAGGTCCCATATCCTTTTTTCTTGTTCATTTTTTTCAACCGCAGCCTGAATGGGAATCAACTTCAACCTTCATTGCACATTATCATGCTTTACAAAATTTACCTTACTATGCTGGATTGATTTTAATTGGGGGCTTGCTTATTTTATTCGCTGCTCATTACTTAAATGCTGAGCTTATTAATGGGCTTGACAAACTACATATCCTGTTATCTGTGATGTGGTGCGTCATATTTTCCGTTATGATTTTATTTAATTATATCTGCCAAACCACAATCGTACCCAATCTTATCAAACACAATAATGACGAGACGCAACATATCATAGCTTTTCTCACAATGGCAAATCCTTCATCGCTTGGGTGGACAATAGAGATGTGGGGTTATGGAATACTGGGAGTGGCCTGCATGCTACTTTCACCTTTTTATAAACATTACAATAAGGCCATTTACAATTTGTTGAATACAAACGGGATTTTGAGTATTTCAGGTGTAGTCTTTACAATTTATGGAAGTGAATGGTTATTAAAAACGCCTGGGATCATATTTTATTTTACATGGAACATATTGATGATTGTATTATTATTCCTTATTTACAAAACTGCCAACAATAAATTCTAATATAAAATGCGCATCATTGCTATTATTCTTCTTTTTTTAACAGGATTGAATGCACTTGCTGCAGGATATAGTTTCATTGTTGAACCAGATGGCAAGGGTATAGGCATTGACATCAGTTATTTGCAACATTCACCATTTGACAACTTCCTGATTCCAGGGATCGTATTGTTTTTTGCTATTGGTGTGCTAAGTATTGTTGCTGCAGTGATATCATTAAAAAAAATTTCAAAATATTATATTGCCATCATATCCGAGGGATCAATCCTTTTTGGATGGATCGTGATACAGGTGATTATGCTGCAAAAGTTTCATATTTTTCATCCAATTTGCGGAGTTACCGGGCTGACTTTAATTATTCTCGGCTGGTTATTGTGGAAAAAAGAAACACTGATATTTAAAGAACCCGGAAAACAAGTAAGTATTAAATAATGATTAGCGAATTAACCAATTGATTTTCTTCTTCGTTGCTTGATCAATTTTTCTGCTTCAACTGCGTGAAAAACAATTGCTGATGCAATAAAACAAATCGCTAGTTCAAACATGGTGAGCGGCTTGGTCTTGAATAATTCATTTGCAAATGGTAAATAAATAATTGCCAGTTGCAAAACGATGGTGATGGTCACGGCAATGGTCAGTTGCTTATTGGTAAAGAACCCCTTCTGGTAAATAAATTCATGATCGCTGCGAATCGCCATCACGTGACCGATCTGAGAGAAGGACAGGACAGTAAATACCATTGTCTGCCAACGCTCATTGTCATTGTGGATCGCCCATGCCTGCACACCCAGTGTAACGAAGGCCATCAACAGGCCTACCCAGATTATATGAATTCCGATGCCCCCGGCAAATAAGGTTTCGTTCGTTCGACGCGGTGGACGTTGCATGATATTCTTATCTGCTTTCTCAGATGAAAGTGCAAGCCCCGGGAGTCCATCAGTTACCAGATTTATCCATAATATGTGAATGGGCAAAAGCGGAATCGGCAACCCTATAAGTGGTGCCAGGAAAATTGTCCAGATCTCTGCGCTGTTGCAGGTCATAATGTATTTGACGAATTTTCTAATGTTGTCATAAATTCTTCTGCCCTCCCGAACAGCTTTTACAATTGTGGCAAAATTGTCGTCAAGCAAGATCATATGAGCAGCCTCTTTGCTAACGTCGGTGCCGGTAATGCCCATGGCAATTCCAATATTCGCCGTTTTTAATGATGGAGCATCGTTAACTCCATCTCCAGTCATAGCGACAAAATGATTTTTTCTCTGCAGTGCTTTTACAATATCAAGTTTTTGCTGTGGAGATACCCGGGCATATACCCTGATTTTTTCTACCTCATCATCCAGTGCAGTACCATTTAATTTTTGTAACTCCTGGCCAGTCACAACCATTTCATTTTTGTTGAGAATCCCAATCTGTTTGGCTATTGATGCCGCGGTTTCTTTGTGATCACCCGTGATCATCACCGGTTGAATACCTGCAGTCCGACATTCAGTTATTGCTTCCTGGATGTTTTCGCGCGGTGGATCGATCATTGCCACCATTCCCGCGAATTGCATTTCCTTTTCAATCATTTCAACCTCGATGGCTGGAGCATCAAGGTCCGGCAATACACGAAAAGCAAAACCAAGCACACGTAAACCTTGCGCTGACATTTCAATGGACTGTTTAATGATATCGTCATGGTTTTCCTTTTTTTGTGAAATAGTTGCGACAGATTCAACAGCTCCTTTAGTAAATGCAATAAAACTTTTTTCAAACCGATGTATCGTTGTCATACGTTTCCTGTCTGAATCAAATGGAATTTCAGCGACGCGGGGAAATTTTTGAAGGAACTCATCAACCTGATCAGCATTCTTGAAGTGTTGGATAATGGCAACCTCTGTGGAATCTCCAAACCATCCGCCCTCTTTTTGCTTTCGCACATCATGATTTAAAGCCATCCCCACCTCCAGCATCGAAACATTTTCCTCTATTTGGAAATCTGATTGTTCAGGCCTTATCTCTACAACCGTCATCTTGTTTTGCGTGAGCGTACCTGTTTTGTCTGAACAGATATATGTAACAGATCCCAAAGTTTCAACAGCAGGCAGCTTTCTTATCAACACATTTTGTTTAACCAGTTTTTTTGCACCACGTGCCAGCGCAATCGTAATCAATGCGGGCAACGCTTCCGGAATAGCAGCAACAGCAAGTGAAATAGAGAGCAGCATCATCCTGACAGGATCTTCACCTCTCAACACACCAACAACAAAAAGGAGTACACAGATCCCGAGAATGAGATATGACAATTTCTTTCCAAAATCGGCCATGCGCTTTTGTAAAGGAGTGGCTGATTCTTTTCCCTGCAACATTTTCGCAATGGCCCCGAGTTCTGTCTGCATTCCAGTGGCCACCACAATGCCTCTTCCCCTTCCATTAATGATCATGGTTCCTTTGTACGCCATGTTCTTCCTGTCTCCGATCTGAACATTTTCATCAGGTAATGCTGCATCGATTTTATCTGCAGGAACCGATTCACCAGTTAAAGATGATTCTTCAATGCGAAGAGAGTGGGTTTCAATTAATCGCAAATCTGCTGGAACTGAATTCCCTGCTTCCAGTAACACAATATCACCGGGTACAAGTTCAATGGAAGACAAGGAAACCGTTTCTCCCTTTCGCACAACTGTAGCAAATGGAGTGGCCATTTTAATCAAAGCTTCCATCGCTTTTTCTGCGCGATACTCCTGGATAAATCCCACTGTGGCATTTAATAAAACAATGACAAGTATGATGATCATATCTGTCCGGTCGCCGGCAATTCCAGAAATGATTGCAGCGATCATCAAAACGATAATCATGAAATCGGCAAACTGGTGCAGGAATAACCACCATGCAGGCTTCTTTTTCTTTGCTTCAATCTGGTTCTTTCCGAAGGTTTCCTGTTTCTGTTTTACAACATCATCTGATAAGCCCTTATCTGATGATGCCAGGTCACCAAAAATTTTATCCAACTGAAGTGTATGCCAGTTCATGTGCAGATTTCGAACAACAAATTAAGATGATCTGTATTGAGGTTTAAATTTTGAATTACTGAATTACATTTAACTTTCATCTTTGTTTTTTCCGGGCATTGAATT
>CAZCKF010000099.1:0-8772 GCA_964499155.1 uncultured Chitinophagaceae bacterium | reverse complement strand
AACAAACTCCGTGGATCGAAAGAAAATTTCAATTTGATTTTCCAGTTGGTATGTTTCCGGTTATTGTTGAGCGTTTAAGAGGAACGCTTCCAAGACTGAGGGAAATGGTTGCTGTGGCAAACCCAGACAGGATTGATAGAAGAGCCCAGGGTGGTTGGTCTGCAAAAGAACACATAGGTCACCTGGCTGATATGGAAGAATTATGGATTGCACGCATCACCGATTTTGAAAATGAGGCTGAAGTGTTACAGCCAGCCGATATGACAAATGCAAAAACCAATGGAGCAAATCACCACGAAAAATCCATTGATCAATTGCTGAACCAGTTTGCAAGAGCCCGGGCACAACTTCTTTCACGAATTGACCTGATGGATGCACGTCATGCAGGCATGACGGCCCTACATCCAAGACTTGGCAAACCAATGCGGCTGGTGGATTCCATTTATTTTGTTGCTGAACATGATGACCATCATCTGGCAATCATCCGGAAACTGCTGATATAGAAGGAAACACACCATTTACCCTTATCTTTATTCAGCCCCAGTTCTTCTACACCACCTTACTGAAATAATGCCGGATTAACTGTGAATAAAACTAGTTCGCAACTGGAGTTAACATACCTGCCCGACTTTGCCCATTTTATTTTAAATGGGCACGTGGAAGATTATCTTGAAATTCTTAGGAACACGCTTACATCCATTGAGGAAGAACATGATGAAAAAATGTTCGAGCAGGAGGAAAAGGAATTTCTTACTGCAATCAAAACGGGTTTTACCCAGATATCAAGATCATCATCATTAATTCCTGATGGTCTGATTTATTCCAGAAAACAGGCATTTCTCAAATTACTTCCGCACTTCACCGAAAATCCGAATAAATGGCTGGCCATTGTTTCTGAGATCGACCGATTGGGGTTGCTGATGAAACAATCATTGGATGATTTACATGGTAAAACAAATGGTAACGGTAACATTTTCACCCGACATATATTAGAAACCGTACCTGGAATTGTGTTTGTTTTTGACTGCATCCACAATCGTGACATTTATGTAAATAAAACGGTGCAGGAATTTTTGGGTTATTCGCCTGAAGAAATGGAGGGAATGGGGAATGAGATTTTGCAAAATCTAGTTCATCCGGACGACCTGCAATCCATTCTTAATTATAATGCTGAATTCGCGTCTGCAAAAGATGGAGAAATAAGATCTGTCAGGTACAGGATCAGGGACAGCCATGGCAATTACCGGTGGATGCGATCATATGAATCTCCGCTGAAAAGAAATACCGAAGGTGTAATCACAGAAAAAATCGGAATCGCCATTGATGTTGACAATGAAAAAAAAGTTGCAGAGAAGTTAAAGGAAAGCGAAGAATTATATAGACAGGCGCAGTCCATAACGCATATTGGTAATTATATATGGTATTATTCAACAGGTGAATTCTACTGGTCAGATGAAATGTTCAGGCTTTATGGCCTGAAGCCACAATCAGAAAAATTAACCTACGAAAGGATATACAGCTTCAACAATCCTGATGATAATGAACGGATAAAAACTGAAATGGAGAAAGCGTTCAATGAGAAAAAAGATTTCAATTATAAATATCGCATCAGGAAAGAAGGAGGAGAAGAAGCCATTCTTCATGCAAGAGGTGAACTCGTATATGATGAAAATGACCAGCTCGCGAAAGTTATCGGTACCGTAGAGGATGTAACTGAAAGAGAGCAATTGATTAATCAATTGCAGGAAGCACAGGAAAGTTACAGGGAGGCGCAGTCGATGGCCCACCTTGGTAATTTCAGTTATAATTTGATCACTGGTGAGATCAAATTAACGGAAGAGTTGCTTAAAATTTTTGATTTAAAGGCTGGTGATGAATTTAGAATTAATGACCTGCGAAATTTAATTCATCCGGAAGACCGCGAGAGGGTAATGGCAAATGTGGATCGTGCGATCAACACGCACCAATCTTATAATCATGAATATCGTATTGTATTAAGAGATGGAAACATTCGAGTAATACACAGTATTGGACGTGTGAAAATAAATAGTAAGGCAGAAGCAGTATCCCTTTATGGAATTGCACAGGATGTAACAGAAAAACACAACCTTATCAACACCCTTATTGAAAACGAAACGCTCTATCGACATTCGGAAGAAATGGCGAAAATGGGTAACTGGACTTGGGATTTAAGAACGAATGAAATAAGGTGGACAGATGAATTATACAAGATCTATGATATCGAACCTCAATCAATCACTGTATCGCTTGATTTATACAAATCATTTGTGCATCCTGATGACAGAAGCCAGATTGAAAGTCGAATGGATCAGGTTTTAAATACAGGGTCCATTGATTATACCTATAAGATCATCACTAAAAAAGGCGAAGTAAAATTTCTTAGAACAATTGCAAGGATGCAAAAAGATTCACAGGGTGAACCAAAAAGAATTATTGGGACCGAAAGAGATGTTACTGAAAAAGAAACATTGATCCGTAGGTTGAAAGAGAGCGAAGAATTATATAAACAGGCACAGTCGATTGCACACGTGGGCAACTGGTCGTTTGATGTAAGAAAAAATGAGGTTATATGGTCTGATGAACTTTACAGGATTTTTGGTCAGAAACCTGGAATTCTGATAGATTATCAACGCTATGTTGATTTGCTTCATCCCGATGATCGGGAATTGGTGAGCGGGCATGTACAACGTGCACTTGAAAAACGTGAACCATACGATTTTTATCACAGGGTATTATATGATTCCGGAGAAGTAAGAGTTTTGCATTCCCTCGGTGAACCCATTGCGGATGAAACGGGGTTTGTTTATAAACTTATCGGCACAGCACAAGACGTTACAGACCGACACCACATAGAAGAGGAATTGCGGCAGAACCAGAACTTCATTCAGAAAATTGCTAATGCGACACCATCCATCATTGCTACTTATAATGTCAATACTGGCAATTATGGATTTATCAGTGAAGGATTGCAAAAATTATTGGGGTACGAACCTGCGCGTGTTGACAAAGAAGGAATTGCGTTTTTCATGAACATCATTCATCCTGATGATGCAGCGCCGATCATGGAAAAAAACAGCAAAGCCATAACAGAAGCTAATGCGAATGCTGAAAATGATGAATCATTCGTTGTTGAATTTGAATACAGGATGCGTCACGTTAATGGGCATTACAGGTGGTTTCATACATACGGGACCATTTTTGACAGGAATGCAGAAGGAAAAGTGGAGAATGTTTTAAATATTTCACTTGACATCACTGAAAGAAAAGAGGCAGAAAAAAAGATCCGCGAACAGGAACATTTTATCGAAAACATAGCAGAGGCATCGCCGACCATACTTTACCTCTATGATGTACAGGAGAACAAGATCATTTACATCAACCAGGAAATAAATTTTGTTACCGGATATTCTCCTGAAGAGATCATCGAAATGGGTTCTTCATTCCGCCATGATATTTACCATCCGGATGACATATCCAAGCTACCTGAAAAAAATGACGGTTATCATGACCTCGCTCAGGATGACGAATCCATGTTCCAGTACGAGTGCAGGATGAAGGCAAAGAATGGAGAATGGAGATGGTTGCTGGTACGCGAAGTAGTTTTCACCCGCACGGCGAATAATGATCCGTTACAGGTTCTTGGTGCTGCTATTGATATTTCTGACAGGAAGGATATCGAACAGGCACTCCACCAGAAAAATATAGAATTAGAACAATCCAATACCAGCCTTGAAGAATTTGCTTATGTGGCAAGCCATGATCTACAGGAGCCGTTGAGAAAAATTTCTGTATTTGGCGACAGGCTGCTTGCAGTGCAAAGTGAATTAAAACCTGATCACCAGGTATACCTGAAAAAAATTATTGATTCATCACTCAGGATGCAAAACCTGATTGATGATCTGCTGGTCATTTCGAGAATTTCTCACGACAAATCATTCCAGCCATACAGTCTGCAAACTGTTTTGAACGAGGTCATTCAACTACTGGAAGTCAAAATAGAAAAACAAAAAGCAGTTATTACTTCAGACAACCTTCCTAAAGCCAACATCATTCCTTCGCAATTCAGGCAATTGTTCCAGAATCTGCTGAGTAACTCGATGAAATTTGTACGTGAAGGCGTCCCTCCTGAAATAAACATCACCTGGCGTTACCTAACACCTCGTGAAATAACACGCCTGAATGTTCAAAAAGGAAAACAATACATTGAAATGGTATTCCAGGACAATGGAATTGGTTTTGAAAATGAATTTCAAAATAAAATCTTCGCCATTTTTCAAAGACTGCATGGCAGAAGTGAATATGAGGGTACAGGTATCGGACTTGCCATTTGCAAGAAGATCATCGAAAATCACAGTGGTGTAATTTATGCATCGGGTGAACCTGATAAGGGAGCAACATTTACAGTTGTAATCCCTGAGTAAAATATGACTACGAAGAAAATTACCAGCTACAGGGTTGGCTGTTCAGGTTTTCATTACCCAGACTGGAAAGATATTTTCTATCCAAAAACTTTACCACAGCGAAAATGGTTTGAATTCTATTGCTCCAAGTTTAATACACTGGAACTAAATGTTACCTTTTACAGATTTCCTCAATTAAAATTCATGCAAACCTGGTATGATCAAAGTCCGCCAGGTTTTAATTTTTCGGTCAAGGTTCCCCGTGCTGTTACCCATTATCGCCAATTCAATAACACAGACGAAATGCTTTCTGATTTTTATGGAACATGCATGGAAGGGCTTCGTGAAAAACTAGGCTGCATTTTGTTTCAATTACCTGGAAGAACAAAATTCAATCAAGAAAGGCTTGAAAAAATGATTGCCGCAGTCGATCCCCGTTTTAAAAATGTTTTTGAATTTCGCCATGAAAGCTGGTGGAGACAAGGAGTGTACACTCAACTTCGGAAGGCAAATATTATATTCTGCGGACACAGTTACCCCGACCTTCCTGATCCACTTATTAAAAACAATGAAATCATTTATTACCGATTTCATGGCACACCAAAAGTGTATTACAGTCAGTACAAACGAATCTTCCTGGATAATATATTGCAGCAGGCTGCCATAAAACGAAATGTAGAATGCACTTATTTATACTTTAATAATACAGCGACCATGGCTGCGATCCGGAATGCAGGTTATGTTTTGAAACAACTCTCTTGATCCTGTATAATAAATCGTTTTATTAAAAGCATTGGTTATTAGAATCCACTGTTAAAAGTTATTTTTGGCAGTCACATCCACCATGAAAATGCGAACCACTTTCTTAACGATTTTACTACTTTCCGTATCTGTTATTAATGCACAGATCTGGCAGTGGGGAAAAGACAATGCACAGCTCATTGGTCATACACCTACCGATGTACAAATTGACACCAGGAATAATACACTGATATTTTCACTTACAACAACTGGCAAATGCATCAGCAAAATCGATTCGTCAGGAAACCTCATCTGGAAACGCCTGCTTGTCATTGAACCGGGAATGCTCGGCTATACCGCGGGATTTTCATTGGATTCCAGCGGCAATATTTATTTCCTAACAAAACCCATCCAGAAGATTGACACGACATCAATTGCGATGCAGGGTCCTTTCTGTTTAGTGAAATTCAATACACATGGCAGATTTGTCTGGTCTAAGCCAATTAATTTCACGACAAATCAATTGTATATTTCTCGCACCGCTGCCGCCGGCAACAATATCTTTCTTTCCATCCCATATGAACGATTTACCAGTCTGTCTTACCAGGGGAATACCTTTTCTGCAGAAGGAAACAATACAAATACATGGATCGCAAAACTTGATACGGCTGGAAACCTTATTTGGAGCAAAAAACTGTGGACTGTTCAGACTGTGAGTCCATGTGGCATCAACGCACCAATCCCAGAAATATCAGTCAACAGACACCAGCAATTGCTGATTACAGGAAACAGCACGGACAAACTTGTAATGGAATCTGACACTGTGGTGAATTTGAACACCGCTACATGTAAGCATTTCAAATTTGCAGTAGTGCTCAATGGCAATGGTTCGTTGAAATGGGGACGCGCAATTTCTCTTGATACACTCGCTGATGAACCGAACCACACACACTGGCGCGAATCAGCTCCGGCAGCAATTTTAAACAATGGTGCCGTAGTGTATTATCATTTCGAAGGAAATTACAGGATCATAAACAACTCGACAATGTGGCATTCGCTGCTCAATAACCTTCATCTTTTTGATGCTGATGGGAATCAATTGCAAAAACTAAATCTGGGGACGAACCCTTCTGATTTTTACAGGATCGTGCAGCTTTCCGCAGGTGAAGGAAATGAATTTGTTTCAACCGGGTGGCGCGATGAAATCGTAAACGAAGCATTGTATAAAAAATGGGATGCGGCTTTAAATGTTCTCTGGGCAAAACGTCCGGATTTCAATTGGACAGATGTGGTGATGGAACCGTGGGAATCGGCTTATAGGAATAATGCAATCACCACAGTGATCCAAACTACCGATGCGAGCGGGAGCAATTATGTTTATTTCAGTGCTGATTCCATTTATCCTCATTATAAATTGATGATCGGCAGACTTGTCGATTCTGCAAATTCAATATCTGGAATTGCATTTTTCGATCTCAATAAAAATGGCCTTCGTGAACCCAGTGAACCTGCTGCTCAGCATTTACTTGTGGGTAATATGACAGGTGATACAATTTATACCGCAACAAGAACAAACGGTATTTACCAATTCATACCTCCACCGGGAAATTATAATTACAAATTGTTCAATATCCAGGCACTTTATCCAAACTATACCAATGTGGTCCCGGCATCCCATCAGGCGCAGGTGCAGGGGTATGGAAATAATTTCCGCAACAAAAATTTTGCATTGCAATCGTCTGTGACCCTTTCTGATGGTTCGATCAACATCTCCAGCTACAATACAGCGAGACCCGGTTTCTTTTTTTGGGTGAAATCTGAAATAAAAAATACGGGAACAGTTAATGCCAGCGGAAATTATTATATGAAATATGATTCGTCGATTTTGCAATATATGGGCAGCACCATTCAGCCGGTAAGTCACTCTGGAAATATGTTGGGATACGCTTACAACACGATGCCGCCATTCAGCACTTTGAATAATAACATATCGTTCAGAGTAAAAACAAATGCAGTACAGGGTGACACTTTAAGAATAGAGGGAACTTTAATAACCAACCCAGCAGACATGAACCTAGGAGACAACGTCGATACCATTTCGACAATCATCAAAGGTTCATGGGATCCCAATGACAAACAGGTATTGCCTCACAGGGAACTTATCTATGATTCTGTGGTTGCGCAAAAAAGGGAAATTGATTACACCATTCGTTTTCAAAATACCGGAACAGATACTGCATTTTCAATTACGATTGCAGACACATTAGATTCAAAACTGAATATAAATACGTTTAGGTTGGTTTCATCATCACATAATCTGCAAGTGAATTGGAAAAATCCACGCACGCTCGAATTCTATTTCCCTGATATCCGCCTGCCGGATTCAAATGTAAATGAACTTGCAAGCCATGGATTTGTCAGGTTTAAAATCAAACCTCAACCAACTATTCTGATCACAGATGTGGTCCGAAACAGTGCATCAATCTATTTTGATTACAACGCACCAGTTAAGACAAATACTGTCACAACGATTTTTGTAAATAACATCATCACAGGATTGCCATCCATTCCGTCTGATACACAGTATTTACATGTACAACCAAATCCTGCGAATCATACCCTTTTCTATAAGCTCACAAAAAATAATGTGTATGAAATGGCGTGGGAAAATATTTATGATGTTTCAGGCAAGCGTGTGCGCATGGAGAGAATCAGATTAAATGGCGGAATGTACAATTCGATTGATGTTTCGAAGTTACCAGCTGGTGTATATTTTCTTGAATTGAAAAATGAAAAAAGGCGGTACGCAAGAATGTTTGTTAGAACGCGATAAATAGAATTGATTTTTTGATTTTGGGGGACTCCTACGGAGCCCTGTTTCCCAGATAACAATCTTTTCTACAAAGAGGAGGCCCCGCTGGGGCCGGTCGTTTAGAATTGAAATGGATTATTTAATCCGGAAACGGAATTTTGAAATTGCATTTAGTCCTATAAATAGATGCTTGAGATTCCAAGTTCTCAAATTCTCCGAAACCTGTAAGGAAAATCAAAAACCAAAAATCAAAAATTGCTTGAGTTTTCGAGTTTCCAAACTCTCCGAAACCTGTAAGGAAATCCAAAATCCAAAATCAAAAATCCAAAATTGGGAGGGGGACTCCTACGGAGCCCTGTTTCCTATATTCCTATTCTTCTACAAAAAGATGGCCCCTCTGGGTCGGTTGTTTCTAATTGAAATGAATTATTGAAACCGGAAACGGAATTTGAAATTTGTATTTGGTCCGATAAATAAATGCTTGAGTTTTCGAGTTCACATATTCTCCGAAACCTGGAAGGAAAATCAAAAATCAAAAACCAAAAATCAAAAATTGTTTGGGCTTTCGAGTTCACGGAATTTTCGAAACCTGTAAAGCAAATCCAAAATCGAAAATCAAAAATCAAAAATTAGATTTCGTGTCCCAGCCGATCCCTCTTCGTATTCAAATACTTTTCATTGTGCGGATTGGATTCAACTTTGAGTGGAATGTTGTCGACGATTTCGAGTCCATAGCCGAGTAAACCAACGCGTTTTTTTGGATTGTTGGTGATCAAACGGATCTTACTCACGCCAAGG
>CAZCKF010000098.1:0-8775 GCA_964499155.1 uncultured Chitinophagaceae bacterium | reverse complement strand
CGTTTACCCTGCAAGCGGTAATAGATCTTTTCCATTTCAGGTGACTGTGAATCGGCGAATTTGTAAGTTCCCCCATAAGCAACTTCACCGATTTTATCGAATGAAATACCATCAACACTTCGTTGAACTTCAAAAACAGGAAAGCTATATCCGCTGACATCTTTCCACGAGAGATCAACGATTTCACCATTCCATTTTCCCTGCATAATAATTGAAAACTGGCTTGTCGTGGATTGCGTAAATCCTGCGATTGCAGACAAAATAAGTGTTACAAAAAGTAGTTGCTTTTTCATGACGGGTACAGCTTTATGGCCTTTCTTTCGTTTCCTGGATTCTGGATTTCTATTAATGACTTGCCGGCACCCGGCAACCAGTGAATTACGACTTAAAATTGAAGAGTAGAATCGGCTAGGTTCAGATCTTCATGGGGTCGTAAAACAACCGTCAGCAAAACTTTAAAAAAAAACCGACCCGTGCAAGTACGCGGTCAAAATTTTGCAGAAAATACGCAAAATTGTGCCCATCAAAAATATTTTTTATTGATCTACTGCGACTTACGCATAACGGTTATCCATATCCTTATTTGCAAAAATCCGTAATCTGTAGGCATTCATAGCAGTTTCACCTAGCTTGTCTACGAGCCTGTAATTGACAATTACACCCACCACTGCGCCAATCCCGGGAATAAGCTGCGCCATTTTCGCGAGATCTATATGGTCCCTGTATTCCTGCTGGAAGCTTCTCCAGTCAAACGATGCAGGATCGCTGGGTAATTGAGCAGAAACCACCTCCCATTCATCCACCGTTTTAAAGATTTTTCTTCGATGTTCCTGGCTGCTGAATGCGAGCTGGAATATGTGAAGGATAAATAGACGCTCCTTAAAATTCCTGACGTCAAAACCATACATGGTTGCAATATCAAACAGCATTTTAAGCTTGATGGCAAGCAGTATGGGGAAATCGGCAAGACTAAAAAGAAAACCTCCTGCTCCGGTTGCTCCCCCTTCAGCGGCGGCAGTCTTCCTGTAATTGTTAATCTTCTCTCTTACTGCGTCCTCCATCTCCAGCATGGATCTGTATTCCTTCATCGCTGGGACTGTATATTTCGCCCCATATAAAACCCCGTTCACCATTTGTTTAATAGCTACCGTGAGTGCTTTATGTACTTTCTCAGGAATCACACGATTGACCCTGTTTTGCAATGATTTTGAAATACGGGATGACAATGAGGGTGATTTACTCATTTTCAATTTCCAGACTTCAACTTCTGCTTTCACGTGGATTTCATAACTCATCGCATATTCATTTTCACGGCATAATATTTTTCATATAAAAAATAAAGTTATGGGACGAAATACTGGTAAACGCCATTCAGCACAGGATCAAAACGATTCAGGCCTGAAACAAAGTAAGGATCATGGATCAACTGGTGGAAGCAACCGCCCAACAGGGGGAAATTCTCAGACAGAACGGGAAAGAAATGCAGGTAAGGAAGGTGGAGCAAGAAGAGGCGAAGGTGAGCGTAATGGCAGCAGGAAACAACAATGATGAGAGAAGCTGTTGGCTGTTGGCTATTGGCTGTTGGAGAGATCTAATAATGTCTCTCCAAAAATTAAATATTGGCCGGTTATATATTTCCCAAGGGTTAAAATTTATGGCTCCAAAAGCCAACTGCTAATAACTAAGATTTCTCCCTAAAACTGTTGACTATTGGCTGTGGAGAGATTTAATAATGTTTCTCCAAAAATTAAACATTGGGCAGATTATATTTTATCCAAGGATTTAAATCAATGGCTCAAAAAGCCAACAGCTAAAAGCCAATAGCCGACCATTAAATTCTGTGCGGCAACAATTATTTAGAATCCAATTAGTGTCTCCAAAAGCCAACAGCTAATAACTAAAAGATCTCCCTAAATCACTTTCTCTTATTTAAAGGAAATACTCTTTCAACAACTTTTTGTTGTGCTGTCTTCTTTTTTCCTGTATTAAGGATCTTGGAAGTTGTTGAATTTACTTTAGCAATTTCTTTATTGGGATCAAGGTTTTTAAACGGCATTGCTGCGTACATAACAAGTGTCATTGCACCAGCTACGATCCAGTGTATTCGGTACGTCACGTGTAGAGGTTTTCAAGGGTTAAAAACTATTTTCCTTTATATGCTGTCCACCATCACCTGGTGGTTCATCATATTTCGGATCTTCATCTTCAAGATGTTTTTCATTGCTGGATAAGGTCTCATCATTATTTCCGGTTTCCTGAATACCCTCTGCATCTTTCCAATTTTCCCGAGGGTGATCAGAATGCCTCAATGATTCCTTTTCATCAGTTTTTTTCTGGTTCATATGGTATGATTTTAAAGTTTTAAAAAACAGCCTCCTCCAGTTGAAAGAGGCTGTTTTAAAAATCAACTTTGAGTTGATTCATCATCAGAATCTTCATCATCCTCGGTATCCAATTCATCCAGATCCTCTTCATCTTCGAGATCTTCTTCCAGGTCAGTTTCTTCCAGGTCAGCATCAGAAGTTGACGTGGTTTCAATTTCACTTTCCTGTGCGCCTCTGTTGCGGAGGTTTTCCTCCTGGTCTTCTCTGCCGGTACCCATGTTAGAATTTCTTTGCTGTGACATACGAGTGGTTTATTGATTAATAATGGATATAACCACAACTTTTACGCCATGGCAAAAAGACGGATGATTAAATTCCTGCGATGAGATTTGCGGATTTATTTTCCTCATGGTTGAAGCCGTAATGATTGACTGAGGTGCAAATCCCACATGTGAGAATTATTTGTATTGGGTCATATTTGCATTTAATAAGACCCATGAATACAGAAATAATCGTCATTGGCGCAGGTGCAGCAGGATTGATGGCTGCGAAACTATTGGCTGAAAAAAGAAGATCTGTACTGGTTCTGGAAGCACGTGAACGTGCTGGAGGCCGAATTCTAACGATTCCATTTATTGAAAATCACATTGAACTTGGGGCAGAATTCGTTCATGCAAAAGAAGGTTTACCCGAACTACAAGGAAACAATTTACAGGAAATAACAGGTGATATGTGGACCAACCTCGAAGGTCGATGGGAAAAGAGCGACCAGGAAATTCCTGACTGGAATGAAGTGAAAGCTGTCATCAGAAATCTGGAAGAGGATATGACGGTCGCTTCGTTCCTGCAGGAACCTGTTATGTTAAAAAATCCGGATGCAGCCATATTTCTGAAAGAATATGTTGAAGGCTATGCTGCGGCCGATATTAAGTCAGCCAGCATCAGGGCTTTTTACAAAGAATGGGAAAATACGTCCAACAAGCAATACCGGCTTTCTAACGGTTATGGACAACTTATTGATTCTTTCTACACGCAGTGTTTGGAGCATGGTGTTATTTTTCGCTTTAAACATTCCGTAAATCAGGTTGACTGGTCAACGAATAAAGTCACGGTAACAACACAAAATAGAAACACATTCTCTGCGAGAAAATTAATTGTGACCGTACCGCTTGGAGTGTGGCAGTCACCAGACGCAAATTCCTTTATTCGTTTTAATCCTGATATTCCGGAAAAATTTGCAGCAGCATCAAAATGTGGATATGGTTCTGCCATAAAAATATTGCTGCAATTCAACGAACCCTTTTGGGAAAAAATACAACCGGGAATAGGATTTATTTTTTCATCATGTGATATACCAACATGGTGGACACAAAATAAAAACTCATCACTGCTAACCGGATGGATCGCCGGAACTGAAGCAAAATCATTAAAAGGAACTCCTGACGAAATTTTATTGGATAAAGCACTTGAATCACTCACGAGAATATTCACCCTTTCAAAAAACGAAATCAAATCCCGTTTAAATAAGTCGTGGATATACGACTGGGGTAACGACGCATATGCACTCGGATGTTATTCATTTGTTACAGTAAATGGAGAGGAGTATTTAAAAATATTTTCTGCTCCTGTTGATAATACAATTTTTGTAGCCGGTGAGGCTGCTAATACAAGTGAAAATATTGGCATTGTGAATAGTGCGTTCGAATCTGCAGAACGCGTGGTTAAGGAAGTGATCGCTGCAGAACACATGGCATAAAATTTTCCTTGATTAGAATAAAAAAATGGAAAATAAACATACGCGACGCGAAAACGAGGTTGAACAACGGTCAAGTGTTCCGAATGATTTGCCTGATTCCGAGAAAGACATGCAGAAATTGAGCTCAGAAGAAACCATCATAGATATGCCTGAAGTAAAAGACATTCCGGGACAGGAAAACGTTCACGTACCACCACTCGGAGAACTCGCTGACACCACAGCTTCATCCGCTGACGAAGAGGGTCTCGGTATTCTTGATGAACTCAACGGTGGAGAAGGCGACAGATATCGCACCACCGGTGAAGGCTCTCTTACTCGTGGCGAAACAGCCGCACTTCGGAATGATGATTATATGCCTACGCGTGATGAAGACAATCTTTATCGCGCAACCATGGATAATACAGATTTCGATAATGAACCTTTGAATGAAAAAGGTTTTGGTACAGAACGAACAGGATCAGATCTTGATGTACCCGGATCGGAAGATGACAATGTGAGTGAAAAAAGCGGTGCAGAGGATGAAGAGAATAATTCTTATAGTTTGGGAAGTGAGCGTGGGGAGGCGAATAAAACGAGGAGTTGATAACACTGATTAAAACAGATTACACGCCTGCCCGTCCGTAGCGAAGCGGAGGCGGGGATAAGTTCTAAACTGTTCGATCATGTCTTATTTTATTTTCTTTCTGTTTCTGTACACTAATCCGTGAACCCTAACTTAATCCAAATAATCCGTGATCTTTTTAATTTGATTATTCGGCGTTCTCCTAAAAAGAAAAAAGTTCGGGCTCAGGACCGCTTAAATCCTGAACTTCGAACTTGAAAACTCAGAGAACCGTACTTATTTTCTAATTACTTTATGTGTCGTTGTTTTTTCCCGGTTAGATACCACAAGGAAATATTGCCCTGGAGGTAATGCTGTTTCCGGTGTAATGGTAAAAGCATTGTTACCTGAACGGCACTGATAAGAATCTTGTTGCAAAATCTGACCATGCAGGTTCAGCAATTTTACATGCACTGTTTCACTCGCAATTGCATTTATTTCCAGTGACAAATGGTTTGTAAATATTGTTGGAAACACCTTCTCATGTGATGCTGAAGTGTTGGAAGTATTTACTACAATCACTTTGCTGTACACAAATGTGCCGTCAAGATCAATCATTTTCAACCTGTATTGGAATCTTCCACCAGTAATTGTAACATCATCGAAAGAGTATTGCTTAATTTCATTTGTATTGTTTTGCGAATAAACGCGTCCGATTTCAGTAAATGATCTTCCGTCAGCACTACGTTCAATTGCGAAATAATTGAATCCAACTTCATTGGTGGTTTTCCAGTTCAAGGATACTTTGTTTCCTTTTGCAAGTCCGTCAAATGTCAACAACTGAACCGGAACGGGATATGCACGTTGGAAGGATACATTACCTATCGTGATATTTTGCACAGTTGGATCAGCCATTGTTCCTGGCGCATTCTGGTACCGGATATTAACCACGTTCAAGGTTTGTGCACCGAAACTTACGTTTATAGTTCCCCGCTGATCACTTGCGTCCGTTGCAGAATTCCCTGACATATTCATCGCGGTATTTACAGTCGCGGTGTTGCCAGCTATAAAGAAAAACGAAGGATCAGTTGTATTGTCATATTTTGTCAGCGTTGGTACCACGTTCAAAGAGTTTAACCTCCCTGTTATGATAATCTGATCAAAATAATTATTTGTTGTATTAGTTAGACGATCAATATCGCCAAGTCTGAAGGAGAGGTTCCTCACATCTCCTGAAAAAGTGAATGTTATGTCGCAGTAGTTTGTATTGTTGGCATATTCAAGTGCAACAAGCAAATTGTTGGAAGATCCGGGAATTGTGTAAACAGTTCCAGAAACTGTTGGTGTCATAGCTCCTCCATATGTATCATATACATTGGTAAAAACACCTCCAGATCTATTCAATTGGACGTTGCAGTTAATTCCGGAACCCCCAATATTGGAAGCGTTCCTGTTGGTCTGGCCGTCAGACCAGCCAGAAGAGAATGAACTCCCCCAGTTCAGGGTGTAGGTCTGCCCCTGCAGTTTTGTCGATGTTATTAGTATGCCAGCTACTGCATACAGTACGGTTACTAGAGTTTTCATAGAATTACGATGTTAATCGTCAGTACGGTACCGCAAGATTAGGTATAAATACTTAGCTATGCAAGAGCCTGGTCGTAAAATTTCCGGGTTTTTAGCAAGATTTTCCTAAGTAGTTGATATCGACCGGCCTAAGAGGTGCCACTTAGAAAAAATAAATATCGGAGACTAAAATCATTGAAAATCAATTATTTAGAAAATCGAAACATTACTACTTCAATCGGGTTTTACATTTGCATCTCTAAAAAGCCTGAAAAATCGGGAAATTAGGGCCAGGTAGATTTACGATTGGGGGTTGAATTACCAGGAAAAAAATTAAATGGCAGAAGACTTAAAGATCATACAGGGAACAAAAACCCAACAGTATTCCCAACTATTCCCTCAAATCCAGGGTTTACTGGAAGGTGAGACTGATATCATTGCCAATCTTGGAAATGTGGCCGCAGCCTTAAAGGAACAATTCGGATGGTTATGGGTCGGGTTCTATCAGGTCAAAGGGAACGAACTTGTATTGGGACCGTTTCAGGGACCAGTCGCCTGTACCCGTATTGCCAAAGGACGCGGGGTTTGTGGGACTGCATGGAAGGAGGGGAAAACTTTTATTGTTCCCGATGTCGAGCAGTTTCCCGGACATATTGCCTGCAGCAGTCTTTCCAAAAGTGAGATAGTAATCCCTCTAATTAAGGACGGACAGGTATGGGGTGTTTTCGATGCTGACAGTTCCGCAATCAACCAGTTTGATGAAACAGACCAGGAGTGGCTTGAAAGGATTATATCACATTTAAAGCTTTAAAAATTTCCCCTTTTTTGGCTTAAAATTGATTGCACTTCTGGGTACACTTTGCTATATTTAAAACCCGTGAAAAAGGCGATCAATCTATATAAACAATTTTACGAGGTACCGGATGACGTATCCGACCTTTCGGTGATCTCTCACATGATCGTTTACGCCATCCTGTTTTTTACCCTCGGTTTCGCCGTCAGCCAGGTTATTGTATTCCTGGTTAATTGATATTAATCGTTTTATCTCTCGGATATTTTACGGTATAAGCAAACCTTACTTTTTTAGTTTCACCCGGAGCTATTTCAAGTTTCCAGTTTAGTATTCCCTTTTCCGCATTTACTTCAGCACCACCATTGTCAACCAGTTCCACTTCAATTTCCTTATTCGTTGATAAAGGATATTGATCTTTCAACAACATCTTGATTGTTTCTTTTTTGTTGTTTCTGATTGAGATCTCATAAGTCATTTTCTGCACTTTGTTTGAACCAAGAAATTTTGTGCTGCTGAAATCTGCAAGTTTCTCTCTCTTAATCACAACTCTTTTGTCCTTACCCAGTGTAAGATTCAATGTGTCGAGTGTTGAATTAGGATCTATGAATGATTTGCCGACATACGTTCCTTCAAAAATGATATTCGCTTCACCTGGCAGCAGGTCAAGTTTTTCCCAATCGGGAATTTCTGCGAGCAGGAATGCATCTTTGTCCAGTTTTGGAACAGCATAATATTTATAAAGAGCCGCTGTTTCATATACTCGAAGTGTTGCTGATTGTTCTTTTCCATTTGAAGGAACATCATAAGGCAGTTCAATATCGAATGTAATATTCAACTCAGAATTGGTGACCGTCACATAATCCTCCATTCCATCTTTTAAAGTAATAAGCACGGCACCTGCGGAGCCTTGTGAACCGTATAGAGAAACCGCCACCTCACCGGAAATAACTTCCCTTTTTAATATTGCTGAAGGATTGATCTTTGAAAATTCATCCGCAGGCATAACAACACCATTTACGACATATATCATTTCATTGCTCACTTTACTTTTATTTGTGCCATAACCTGTGACTGCAACCTCTTTCATTGCGGGTGCACTAAAAGATTGTATTGAATTCATAAGGTTACGATCCATTGCCACCACAGGATTGATATAACTTAAAAACCATGCATTTAAAACGGGTGCATTACCCCATTGCGCGGGTACTGAAGTGGATAATGACAGTTTTACTTTTTTCCAATCGATGCCTGTGGTTTGTACCATTTTTGCACGATAGATGATCTTTACAGGTGATTTAATATTTTCTGCACGCACATCATAATATGGCGTCCAGTATGCCTGTGGAGTTAAATATGAAATGGTGAGGTCAGCTTTGCCAGCAGTTGCAGCAGATAATTGCAGATGCAGCCTGCCGGATGAATGGGTATATTTTTTTTCTTCTTCCCTGATCTGGTTTTGCAATTTGACAATTCGTTGTTCTGTTCTCTTTCTTTTTTCTTTTAACTGAGCTAGTTCCTGCTGCAATTCTGCAGATTTTGTTTTATAATAATCCATCAGCTTGATCAATTCTGCCACACTCAATCCCGTTTGTGCACCCTTGATATCACGATTGGCTTTCAAAACTTCCAACAGATCATTTGTGGTCCTGATCTGTACATCAATTCTTTCTTGTTCCTTTTGAACAGACTCAAGAGAATCCTGTAAAATTTTTACAGAAGGTGCTACCTCTGCAGGTGCGAGGTAATTATTCATGAATTGCACCCCCATAATGGTTACGGTGGATGGTGCATTGATCTG
>CAZCKF010000097.1:6342-9110 GCA_964499155.1 uncultured Chitinophagaceae bacterium | reverse complement strand
CAAAGTGATTGAGATGGCAAAAAAAATAAATGCACTTGTTTTTATTGATGTCCAGGTCGGGCTCAGCACCATTCAAAAAGAAATGGTTGAGTTCGAAAAATATTTTGCAATGCCCAATGTGCATTTTGGTATTGATCCCGAATTTTCCATGAAGACGGGCGCGAAACCCGGCACAGTTATCGGTTCTTTCGACGCAACAGATATAAACGATGTACAAGCATATCTTGCTTCTGTTGTAAAAAAATACAACCTCCCTCCAAAAATTCTCATCGTACACCGCTTCACGCAACCGATGGTTACGAATTACAGGAACATAAAACACTTTCCTGAAGTGCAGGTTGTGATGGACATGGATGGTTGGGGACAGGCTGCCAAAAAGATCAGTACCTACTATTCATTCGTCCACCGCGAACCAGTCGAATTCACCGGCTTTAAAATATTCTACAAAAACGACACCCAAAGATCCGGAGCTGAAAGGGTGATGACGCCGGAGGAGGTGTTGAGGTTGAGGCCGAAGCCCATGTATATTCAATACCAATAAAATTTTTGATTTTTGGTTTTTGATTTTTGATTGGCTTTAATTCGAAGTTGCATCCAACTTTGTAAGTCTGTAATTGACGTTTTTTCCTTTTTGAGATTACTAAAAATCCTACTTTTTTTAGAGGTATTTCCCATTGGCATGGAAAGCACTATTCTTTTCTTTGAGAATGACAGAAAAGGAATTAAAAGCCAGGTTAAGAGCATTTGCAATTTCAGTTGCACGTGTGTGTAACAAGTTACCTTACTCAGTAGTAAATAAAACGTACTGCAATCAACTGATAAGATCTTCTTCATCATCAGCATCAAATTATCGTGCAGCTTGTCGGGCAAAATCATCCAAAGATTTCAGTTATAAACTGGAGGTAGTTGTAGAGGAACTCGATGAGTCAGAGTTTTTTTTGGATATGCTACTTGAATTCAATTTTGAATTTTCATCAGAACTAGCCCCATTGATTAATGAAAGTGATCAATTGACTGCAATCATGGTTGCTTCAGTAAAGACAGTTCATAATAATATAAAGCACAAAAAATTAAACAATCATTCATAAAACTTCAACTTTCATCATGTTGAGATTTTAATTGACTGTTGGATCTTTTCTATTTCGGAGTTATAATTCTCAAACAAAGGAGAGAATTGTAAATCAAAAATCAAAAACCAAAAATCAAAAATAAAAAAACCCGCGCATGCGCGGGTTGCAGGTGGTTTTGGTTTTACCGGACGCAAATCCGGGGGAGGCGTATAGCCTGTTACTTTATATACTTTACTAACCGATTTCGAAAATTGATAGGGATGGGATGGAGTGGCTTTCAGGAGATGTGGGAAGGACAAAATACAAACCTTGTCGATATTTTAAAACTTTTTATCAATTATTATCTTCCGGTAAGCGCAAATTCATCCGGAACCTGCTGATTTTTTAGGTTATGCCAGCCCGCTAGTAGGAGCAAAACTGTGTCAGCATTGGATTTGATGGCGGGTGGCATATTGAACAGAACTGACCTGTCTCCATTTGGATGCTTTATCGTTGCCTTGTTCTGATCATCTGACAGAACATAGTCATACCGGTTGTCATCAGATTCCAGATACCCCATTTTTTGAAGGCCTTTTTCAAAACACAGTTGCATCAGCTTCACTCCATATTCATTCCTTAGAATGAACCTCTTTTTATAATTGCCTCTTTGTTCAATCATAAAGCTTCTCCGCTGTGTTGCAGACGTTAGGTAAACAAATCCGGTATGGTCCATTTTTACCGAGAGAACAGGCCTGTTGTTATCTGTAAGTTCAAAGTACCGAAGTGTAAGGTCGCTTGAGGTAAGATTCCATTGCATAAAAATGAATTGGGGGATTAATGTACAGATTGAAAACTAAATGACATGCACTTAACATTAACTTAATACAGAATTCATTTAAAGGTTGAAAAAATGTGGACAAAGCCGGCAATTCGCGGTAAATTCAAACGATTGTTAGCTCAAAGTTTAATCTCCAATGTCTAATACTAATGTCCAATATCCAATGTCCAATATCCAATTGCTTCGTAAGTTGATTTATTGATATGACTGATCAAAACATTAAAAAGGAATTTCTCGAACGTGCGATTGAATTATCACGAATTGGTATGCAGCACCAGCATGGCGGGCCGTTTGGTTGCGTGATTGTAAAAAATGATACAATTGTTGCGGAAGGTTACAATGAAGTACTGGCAACAAATGATCCGACAGCACATGCTGAGATTGTTGCGATCAGGAAGGCATGTGATGCATTAAAAACTTTTCAGCTTGAAGGATGTGATATCTATACTAGCTGCGAACCATGTCCCATGTGTCTTGGTGCCATCTATTGGGCCAGGCCCGACAGGGTTATTTATGCAAATACCAGGGATGAAGCTGCATCGATCGCATTTGATGATGCTTTTATTTATGCGGAAATAGGAAAGGAATTGCAATCCAGGAAAATTCCATTTATACATTATCCGCACATTTTGGCCCGGGAGGTTTTTGATGATTGGGAAAAAATGGAGTCAAAAAAGCAATACTAATTCTGCATCATGTTTCGAACGACAAAATAACTGATCGCGATCAGCAGGATAATGATAATGGCAACAATGTAGAGCCAGGGTTCATGCTTGATACGCATCTTTTCCCTGTACTTTTTTTTCTTCTTGAGTTTATTGCGAAGATCAAGATTCAATTGTTCAACAAAGATCTGTACGTCCTTAGTGTCTTTAAATTGT
>CAZCKF010000097.1:0-6332 GCA_964499155.1 uncultured Chitinophagaceae bacterium | reverse complement strand
CTTTCCATGAGTTTCTTCTCGATCTCATGCTTTTTTTCCTCAGACAGTTTTCCCTGCAGGTAGAGCAACAATGTTTCCTGGTCGATGTCTGTGGATAATCCGGATAATATGTCTTTCAGGTTTTGTGACATTTAACGACGTTCAGGCTGTTTAAGTTTTTTCTCGATTGCAAGTTTGAGGTTTCGTTTTCCATTCTGGATATAACTTTTTACCTGCAGTAAACTGAAACCGGTTTTATCTGATATCTGCTGGTAACTTTTCTTTTCAAGGTAAAACAAAGCTACACACTGCTGTTGTTCAGTACTCAATTCTGCAAGGGATTCGTTCAATAACTGAAGCACCCGGTCTTGCTGCATGAAGCTTTCCCTGTCATTTTCTTCCGCCGGCGTTGACATCAGGTTCTCCGTCAGCTCCGCCGAAATTTTACCCTGCCTGTCACGCAATCTCATGAGGCAATGGTTTTTCGCCACCATGTACACCCATGATTTGAAATATTCAACCTTGTACTTCTGTAATTCTGAAATGGATTTAAGAAAAACCTGTTGCACTGCATCTCTCGCCTCATCTTCATTCTTGAGGTATTTCATGCAAACTCCAAGCAACAGCAGGGTATAACGTTCCAGCAATATCCCAAGCCACTTTGCATCGTGATCAGCATACCATGATTCCAGCAATTGCTGGTCGGAAAGGTCGTGGTATTTGTTGGGCGTCACTTTTCGCAAAATACCCAATTAAGGTGTGGGAGGCAAGTATATAGATGCGAGATATGACTTATTTCATAAATGGATCCAGTAGTTTGGATTTTCGATTGGGTTGTCCTAAGTTTTAGCATCCTCTTATTATGTCGCAAAATCCCATTGTTCCGAGAATTTGTACTCTAATTAAGCCGTAAAATCGATGATGAAATTCTTCAATAAAGATGAACGTTGCACGTTGGGAATTAATTACGGTAAATTGAATTTTAGGAGCGCCCAATCCAAACTCCAAACTCAAAATTCTAAAATCAAAATATTCTTCGAATGGTTTTTAATTGGTGCGTTCTTTTACCGGTATCACCATTTGTAATTCCTTTTTCATCAATCGTATCAATTCTCACTTTTCCGGCAGCGTGAATGATTGAATTATTTGAAAGAAGTATACCGACGTGAACAATTTCTTCCCGGTCATTGAAGAAGGCGAGGTCACCTGTTTGTGCTTCTGAAAGTGTTGCAACCTCTTTTCCCTGGTCTACCTGCAGCCGTGCATCACGCAGCATTTGAATGCCGGCCAATTTCATTACTACCTGAACGAAACCACTGCAATCAACGCCGAAAGGTGTGCGCCCTCCCCACAAATAGGGAGCATGCAACCAGGGCATAACGAGTTGTTGGATATCTGAAGGGCCTTTCTTTTTATTGCAGGTATGGCCATTAAATTGAAATTCCATTTTACCCACCATCCCGCGATTGTCTGAAAATTCAGGAAGGGAAGAACCTATTGGAACATTCATCGTACTGCTGCCAATCACAATTGGATTTATAAGAGCTGTTGTAACGTATTCATTTTTTTTCAGCGCTTCTTCTTCAGAGATCTCTGTCAATTGATTCGATCGGATCCATCCAACATAATTATCGTGTAAACTTTTGATCTTCCACCATTCTTTTTTTTCTTTTTTTACTTCTACACATTCACCAAATAGTAACTGGTTGGTCATTTCAACCTTATGTGAGGGTTTTTTCCTAACAGGACATGCAGGAATAATGCATGCAGCATATTTCTTCATAAAAAATTTCAGGTTAAAACAGCGAACGCACCCATTTGATTATTAGCGCATCCCAGCCCAGCATTTTGAATGCGGTATAAAAAAGGATGACAGCAAAAATTTTCTTCAGCATTTCCTTGTCGATTTTCAAAGCCAGGCTGCTGCCAGCATAGCTGCCTATAACAAATCCTATTGCAATAATGCCAATAACTTTAAAATCGATGGGGGTCCCCATTTTTTTACATTCGTAATAATATTTCAGAAAGCCGAACAACACCACCGGGAATGTAAGAACGCCAAGCGACATGCCCTGGGCCTGGTGTTGGGTATAATGCAGGAAAAAGATCATTGCTGGAACGAGTATGATTCCGCCACCCACACCTACCAAACCGCTCAGCACACCTGCAGCAAGACCAATAAGGATAATGGTAATGATTGCCTGAGTTGTCATAATATGATTTTACGATTGCACAATTTTATATGCCGTGAATAATGCAACCATGCCTGCAATAACACTGATTGCAGCATAAGTTATAGATAAAATCGCTTTCCCTTCGTTGAGCAGATGTATTCCTTCTGCCGCAAATGCGGAAAATGTCGTAAAACCTCCGCAGAATCCGGTCATGAGCAACAACATCATGGATGAATTTAATTTTTGCGCATCACTGTATCCAAGGAATACGCCGGCAAGTCCACAACCTAAAATATTGACCAGAAATGTTGCCCAAGGGAATTGTCCGGCTGAATATGGCACCATCAATGAAACCAGATACCTGATTGCACAGCCAGCAGCACCTCCGGCAATTACAAACAAAATATTTTTTAATGGATCCATTAATTTTTTGTTGAATCATCCACTGGCTGAAACAACGTCTTCAAATCAACCAGCCACTCACCATTTATGCGGTTAACGCGTAAGGTATCGTGGTTATTCATGAACGAATTTGAATAAATAATAGTAGAAGCTGAATCCGATATGTTTTTCACATCATGAATACGGATCGTGGCCCCTCGAAGCCCCTGACGTGTTTCTTCATTCATATTTACATGAAACATACGTTTTGATTTATCAAGATAATCTTCGTTCAATGAATCCTGTATCATAAATTCTTTTGCCTCGTCAAAATTTCCTTTCAATGAAGCTTCAAGGAAATTGCGTGCAGCATCGATATTATTTTCGGATTGCTCCTTAGGTTTATCCTCAGATGCATCATTGCAGGAAAGAAAGATAAGAGACAGGAGTATGGGGATTCTCATGGTGTAAAGATAAGGCAGTGTGCAGTGGTGAGTGGGCAGTGGGCAGTAGGCAGTCGAAGACCCAAACAAATTCAACATTGATTATAAATTCGAGGATAATGCAGTAGGATGTCGTGAATGGTGAGTGGTGAGTCGGCAGTGGAAGACCCTAACAAAGTGAAGTGGTTTATTTTATTCGATGTGGATACAGGATTGTAATTAAGAAATCTTCGAAGCCTGTAGTGAGATCTTAAATCTAAAATCTTAGATCTAATATAGGATATTAGGATTAGTGATGGATAAAAGGATTGTACTTAAGAAATCTTCGATACCTGTAAAGCAAATCCAAAATCAAAAATCCAAAATCAAAAATTTCAGAGTCCTTGTTCCTTCTTATGCTCCTTATCATACGCTCTCAGAATCGCTTTCACCAACCTGTGACGTACAACATCATCTTCATCGAGTTCGATGTGTGCGATGCCGTCGACATTTTGAAGAATACGTACAGCTTTTTCAAGACCGCTTTTCTGGTTGCGTGGTAAATCAACCTGCGTAAGGTCACCGGTGATAATTGCTTTTGCATTTGCACCGATACGTGTGAGGAACATTTTGATCTGGAGATCAGTGGCGTTTTGAGCTTCATCAAGAATGATGAATGCATTATCAAGTGTACGACCGCGCATGTAAGCAAGCGGTGCGATCTCGATGGTGCGTGTGCTCATATAATAGCCAAGTTTATCGGCAGGGATCATATCATCCAGCGCGTCATATAAAGGACGCAGGTATGGATCGATCTTTTCTTTCAGATCACCTGGCAAAAAACCAAGACTTTCTCCTGCTTCAACTGCAGGACGTGTAAGAATTATTTTTTTTACTGCCTTGTTCTTGAGTGCACGCACTGCAAGCGCTACGGCTGTATATGTTTTACCGGTACCGGCAGGACCGATTGCAAAAACAATGTCATTTTTATCTGCAACAGCAGCAAGTCTTTTCTGATTGGCTGTACGTGCACGGATTGTTTTTCCATTGGGACCAAAAACAAGAACATCATTGGGATTTCTCTCAATGAAATTATCAACAGTCTCTGCGTCATCACCTCCAAGGATCTGCTCAAAATAATTTTCACTCATATGTCCATTCCTTTCCAGGTATGAAACAATGAGGTCAATTTTTTCTTTAGCATTCTCCACCTGTTCAGGTGCACCACTCAGTTTGAGCTGAGTACCACGAGAGAGGATCTTTAATAGTGGAAATTTTTTCTTGAGGATGTCCAGCTTGCCATTATTAACTCCGAAGAACTCTATAGGGTTTACGGTTTCAAGGTTGATGATCGTTTCTGTCAATTCGCTTCTATTTAATTTTCACAAAATGGTACTTGCGTCTTCAGCCAGTAACAAATTACACGTTGCTTCAACGCTATGCCAAAGTTACTTATACACACAATGTGTATTAAAAAACTGTGCCGTAAAGTTTGGTTAATGATTGCCGTTATTGTTAATGGTGGCAACCTGTTAGGTAGAAGGGCAATTAAGATTTAAGGTTTTAGATTTTAGATTTTTAGAGGAGAGTCTATATATAGGAAAAGATCGTGCTTTGTATTTAATGTTTTTTAACCACCCAAAATTCGTTTTGCCAGTCAACAGAACAGGTATGTGGTTGCAGGTTTTGTGTTACATTTTTTAAAAGTTTGGGATCAGTTACTTCTTCAACATGAGGAAAAAGTACTCTTTCTTCAAAACGAATATGATCATTGACAGTATTTGCCAGTTTTTCCATAGTATCAATTTCAGGTGTAAGAATGGACTTTTCTATAAGCGTGCGAATGGAAGCATGTTCAAATTGAAATTGATTTCTCAGGTTTTCGCTTTGGATGAGAGAAGGAAGAATTTGTTCTTCTTCTTTGAAATGTGGTTCAAGATGGTTTTCACGATACCACGACAAATAATCTGAAAGAACCGAAAGGGAGGTCCCATTTTTAATTCCCTGCCTGATCTTCCAAACAAACAGCAATCCATCATGATGTTCCCTGGAAAGCGGGGTTAATTCTTCACTGCGTTTGATCGGTTTTACTGGCTCCATGATAAATTCTGAATTATTGGGTTTGTTAAAACAATCTAAAAATAAAAAGATGAATGTTTCGTTTGGTAATTATTACATTAGTTTTCTTGATGTCCCGGAACCTGCTGCTAACTATTTTTTGTTTGCTTTTTCTGTCTAATCTATCCTCCGCTCAATTATATAAGGCCCAGGGCAAAATTACCAACACCAAATTAGAACCACTTGGCTATGTCTCGATCCAGGTAAAAGACCATACTGCGGGATCCATTAGCAATGAAAAAGGTGAATATGAAATCCTGCTAGAGGAAGGAAAATGGGACCTCGTTTTTTCGATGGTGGGTTATAAAACACAGTTAATTACAATCGTTCTGCAAAAAGGAAATTATATGCAGAATATTATTCTTGAATATGATGATGCTCAAAATCTATCAGAGGTTATAGTCCGCGGTAAAGTGCGGGACAAATCCGAAGAATATATCAGGAATGTGATCAGGAACAAGGACGCCATCATTGCTGCCAGAGGTGCTTTTTCAGGTGAAGCATACCTGAAAGCTGTACAGGAAGATTCTTTTGCCATTAAAAAAAAGAAAAAGAAAATTCCTGATTCGCTAATGAAGAAAAATCCAAATGCAGATCTGTACAACATGAAAATGGTTGAAGTGGTCTTAAAATTTGATTACCGCAATGCCCACTTAAAAGAAGAACGCATCGCAGTAATCAAGAGAGGAAATATTGAAAATCTTTTTTACCTGTCACTTTCAGATGGTGAATTTGATCTTTACAACAACCTGGTCAAAGTACCCACTGTTTCAGCAATGCCACTTGTTTCACCAGTAAGCTTTAGTGGATTGTCGGCTTATCGATACCGGTTACATAAAACGGACATAAAAGATGGTAAGAAATTTTATACCATACGTTTCAAACCAAAACAGGTAAGCAATGCTGGACTGGAAGGAGAGATCGTTATCCAGGATAGTTTGTGGGTGATTTCATCTGCGCGATACCAACTTCCTCCTTTTCATATGGCAGAGTACGATTTTTTCCAGGTGGATCAGCAATATGAATTTGAGAACAACACTGCCTGGGTCATTTCAACACAAAAGTTTACTTACGAGTCTAAAGCAAACAAGTCTAAAAAATCTGGTAATACGCTTGCGCAGTTTAAGAATTTTGAATTCAAAAAAAAGTTTGAAAAAGGACATTTTGGAACTGAGATAAGTTCAACATCCGTTGAAGCATATGAAAAGGATACAACGTTCTGGCAGAGCACACGCACTGAACCATTGACTGCAAAGGA
>CAZCKF010000096.1:4918-9134 GCA_964499155.1 uncultured Chitinophagaceae bacterium | reverse complement strand
GGCGAAACCGTTAGACGGTTACAGGAAGCCCTTATCACCAAGTACGGAAAAGGTGTTCTACCCAAATATGGCGCAGACGGTGAGTTTGGTTCCGAGACCGTAAGTGCCCTGACTAAGCTTGGGCTTCCCACCACAATAACAGAAAGCACACTGAATGTCATTGTGCAGGGCACAACCATTAATCCTATCACCTTAGGGAAGGACTTGTATAATGCAGCATTAGCCAAAGACTTTACCAAAGCAGTTGCCTTGCTCCAAAAACTCAAAACAGTGGATGATTACACCAAAGCAAGCGAACAGTTTAAGCTGGGAAGAATCAATGGCGTAAGGCAAACAATTGTCAATGGTCTTTTAAACGTGTTTACAAGTGAAACCCAAAAGCAAAAGATCAAGTTTGAGTTCTTACGAATCGGACTTCAGTTTGATGGCAGCAAGTGGAGTCTCTCTGGAATTGATGGACTTCCTATCGTAACCACTTTGCCAACTACAGTTTGGGTAAATGCAAGGGAGAGTGTAAAAGTTCCTGCCCGAATGGTGTTGGGCAATGAAGTAAGCAAGCGACTTGACTATACCCTGTTTGAAAACAAAGGCAAGTATTTCCTGGTACAATCTAAAAATGTAAAATACCTATAGACCTATGAAAAGACACATTAAATACATCATTGTTCACAGTACCGCCACGTTTGATCCCAAAGTATCTCAGTACTACGGTGACTTCCATTATGTGGTCGAGCGAAGTGGAGAAATCAAGCGCATTCACCCTGAGACTACAATCATTAAAAATATTGTCACCGTAGATAATGAAGCGATCCACATTGCTTATGCTGGCGGACGGAATAAGGCAGGAAACCTTGGTGACACCAGAACCCCGGTACATGAAGAATCCCTTTACAATAAGCTCATTGCACTTACGGTCAAATACCCAAGTGCTTCTGTAAAAGGCCACACAGACTTTGAGGCTTCTTCCGGCTGTCCTGGCTTTAGTGTACGGGATTGGCTCAAGCAATATGAGCCTGAAATAGCCGTCGCTTAGTTCCAACAATAAAATAAACCTATGAATACACACATTCAAACGGTCCTTCAAAAGAAGGGCTACAGAATCTTTTTGCGCCCATTCGAGCTGAATATTGTTGGTGTGCGTTCGGATTCCACCAGGCCGAACACTTTCGACGATACGATTTATGTGTTTTTCAATAACAGTGAAGGCAAGCTTATCGAACACAGGTTTCAGGCGACCACAGATCCAGGCACTTACTGGCTTAAGAACCCAATGAACCCTCAGGGAACGGCCATCTTAAAAGAAGGTCAGTACATAAACACTTACGGGTTAGGCCTGCATCGGGGCAAGTATATGGCTTTGGTTCAAAAGCGACCTGTAACGGTACTTAGAGACTATGACCGCAATGCTGTTCTTGACTTCCTCAACGGAACGCCGGATACAGGGCTATTCGGTATCAATATCCATAGAGCGTCCGAAACTGGGACTACCAAGGTGGTGGAGCATTATTCGGCAGGTTGCCAGGTATTCGCTAATGCCACCGACTACTTACTATTTATGACACTTTGCGAACGACACAAGCAGCTCTATGGCAACCAATTCACTTATACGCTTATAGACGAGCGAGCACTAAGCAGAGAATCAAAAAAAAAGTAGTACTGGCACTGTCTGCGATCACTGTAAGTGTTGGACTTAGTGCCGCCACCTATTCATACTTAAATTCTGATACTTCATGAAACACTTTATCAAACAAATCCTGCAAGACAAAAACGGCAGCTTCTCTTTAAGAGAACTTTTAATTGCGGTACTCATTTTAATCATCGTAGTAAGCTGGGTAGCACAGCAATTCTTCGGAAAGAATATTCCAGAGTTTATGTTCTATTCTTTTATCAGCCTTATTGCCGCTAGTTGCTTCGGTTATTCCCTGGAACGCAAATCATTTGAACCATTATCGAATCAAAAAGAAAATTAAACAAACTATGAAATACTATGTCATCGTTTTTACGCTTGGTCTTTTACTTGGCCTTTTCTACTCCTTCATGTACGGAACCCTATTTCCTGATCCAGTTAAGCCATCTGTATCTAAAAACTCAGTGGTGGAGATTAAAAAAGAAGTTTCCCAATCTGAGATAGTTTATGCCAAGCACATTGATTCCTTAAAAAAGAAGAACACAAAGCTGGAACAGGAACTGGTAGGCACAAAGAAAACTTTAACTGAAGTCAAACAGCAAAACCACTCCTTAAAGGTTCAGGTCTATGCTTTAATTGACCGGGTAAGAGAACCATCGCCTAAAATCGAATCGAGTGAAAGCTCCTGCGACTCTTTGATTACAATAGTTGAATACCTAATGCAGTCGAACGTTGAAAAGGATAGCCTCTATGAAGTAGCTACATTAAATGTCGATGAACAACTGAAAAATAAAGATTCGACGTTTGTTCTAAAGGACAATCAGTACAAAAACCTGAAAACAAATTTTGAGAAAAGTCTTTCAAGTCAACAGCAGCTTATTGATGAAAACAAACTACTTGGCCGACAGGTAAAAAAACAAAAACTGAAAAGCAAAATTTTGTCCGCTGCGATACTTATAATATCAGGTGCAGCAGCCAATCATTTCCTTCAACACTAAAGAAGTGCAATTATCCTATGAAAGAAAAAACCATTATTTCTACTGTAACGCTATTCACATCGCTGCTCGCATATTGGTATGCCAGGGAAGCACAGAAGGATTCGGTTCCTTATGTAATGATGGGAGGCTTCCTGGGTTCGATCATAGGTGATGCACTCGCCGAAAAAGTCACCAAATCCAATAACAATAATTAAAATCAGAAAACCCTATGTTTCAACTTTTCAATGACGGAGCCGTCATCCGTATCGAAAACGGCACGAAGACCTTATTGGTCACCAAAGAGCAAGTCAAAACCATTGACACCATCCAGAACAACATTGTTCGAATTGACATTGGTGAAGGACCATTAAAGAACATTTTCATCAATTACCAGGATGTCACCAATCCGGTTGTTGGCTCGGCCAATGAGCTAAGAGACTTAATCAAAGGCTGGCTAGTCTCGGACAATTACAATGGTGGCGATGCAACAGAAGCCACCCAGGTAAGTATTTTAACCAAATTGGGAGATCTTGCTCTCATCCTGCAAGCCATCAAAGCGAAGGAAGCCGATTTCACCAGGGAGGAACCATCCCGTATTGATGAATCCAATCCGTACATGATCTATCGTGGCTGGCATAGAGCCTTTGGTTATCCGGATGCTGCGGAGTGGGCCATCGAGCGCATCAGGCGCGAAGGCGACGAAATCATTCACGAATGGGCTTTTGGAACACAAAAGCAGATCTACAAATGGAACGACAGGTTAGACATGAACTATGTGCCTTATGACCATGATCTTCCAGTAGAAATGCCTTTACCGCCTGCTGAAGGCCCCGGTCCCCAAGAACCAATCGAGCCTCAACAACCAATGGAATGAAATACAGAGTTACCCCAGAGATAGTACTCGGTAACATTTCGGAGGTAGAAATTCCCGAACTGCAGGTTATTTATAACCGCAGTTCGGGTAAATTTCTTTCTGGCACTATCTCTTCATCATTTGATGTTGCCGAATTTATCCGAAACACCATCGGTAAGAACGAAGTAGAACTGCAAGAGCAATTTATTGTGCTTTACCTAAGTCAGGCCAACCGTGTCATTGGCTATTATAAACACTCCAAAGGTTCCATCAATGCGACTGTAGCTGACACTCGTATCATTTTAGGTACAGCCCTTAAATGTGCCTGTGTAGCCATGATCGTGGCACATAACCACCCTTCAGGCAATCTAAAGCCTAGCAGAGCGGATGAAGACCTTACCAGAAGGCTAAAAGAAAGTGCGGCTCTAATGGATATAAAATTGCTCGATCATTTAATCATCACAAAAGACGGCTACTTGTCCTTTGCGGATGAAGGAATACTGAATCTTGCGGGACTTAGTGGGTTAACAGATGGCCATGAAAAGTTTGTAAGTGCAGTCACAGAGGCACTCCAAAAGAAAACTGCTCACAACAAAACCTCTATTGAAAAACTAGCTGCATCATTTGGCATCACGGATAAAACAGAAGTAAAGGAACTAACTGAACTGGCAATTGTGAAAAGAGCCAGGATGCTTGCACACACCGAAGGATCAATCCAGGAACGGTTTGATGAAATTGTAAATCTCTATAACTCTCAGG
>CAZCKF010000096.1:1371-4908 GCA_964499155.1 uncultured Chitinophagaceae bacterium | reverse complement strand
TAAACCTTTCGCACCGGACCTCACAATCCATACTGCTCCAACAATATTCGACGCCTGCACCTATTGGCTATTTAGCGGGTGTTTTTTGCGGTTTAGATAAAGGAGTTTCGCTTTTTGAACCATCCGCCGGGAACGGACTGTTAACCATTGCAGCAAACCCAGAGCAATGTACCGTTAATGAAATTGATACGATACGACGAAGAAACTTAGAAAAGCAAGGCTTTAACCTGGTAATGAATCAGGATGCCACTAAACCATTTCGAGGTTTTGAAAAGAAATTTGATGCAGTCATTACCAATCCTCCATTTGGCAATATGGAAGAAGAAGTAATGTGGGATACGTTTCCGATAAAACCCCTGGAGCATGTAATGGCATTACGAACACTGGATTGTATGAAAGATTCCGGTAAGGCCGCCATTATTATTGGTGGTCATACCAAGTGGGATGAAAAAGGTAGAATACAGGCAGGCAAAAACAGAATCTTTTTTAACTACCTATATAGCCGCTATAATGTCGTGGATGTAATCAACATTGATGGCGGCAAACTTTATTCAAGACAAGGAACTTCATTTGATGTCCGGCTCATTTTAATTGATGGCAGAAAACCTAATCCTTCGGGAGCGGCACCAGTTTACAATCCAGCAAAAGACCAAGAGGTAAAAAGCTTTGATTCTCTTTTCGAAAGGGTCATGGATGCAACCCAAACTAATTCACCTATGAAACCGATATCCGACTTAGAAAGAGAAGCCCTGGCACTTCAATCCTTGTTTAATGCAGAAGGATTAGGCGCACCTTACGAACCAGCTTCAGAAGCTTGTATTGTCTTAAATACCCAAGTCCCGGATAGTATGGCTTTTGAAACTCGAAAAGCGATCCTGGACATCAAAGCCGAAGTTGGAGGCGACATTGACAATTTTGTTCGACACCGACTTAAATACCCCACCAAAGCAGCCCTTTGTAAAGTGCTATCTGCCGAACAAATAGATGCAGTGGCAATGGCGATCTACAATATCGAAGCTAGAGGCCAAGGTATGATCATTGGCGACCAAACCGGGATTGGCAAAGGAAGGGTAGCCGCTGCTATGATCCGTTATGCAGTGGTGCAAGGGCACAAACCTGTTTTCCTTACCGAAAAAGCCAATTTGTTTTCGGATATCTACCGGGATTTATCTGCTATTGGATCTGCCCACTTTAAACCCTTTATCGTTAATACCAAGGAATCTAAAACAGATATTAAAGACGAAGACGGCAATGTGATTTATCAAGCCCCACCTGTGACGGAGCAAAATCGCATCATAGCTGATAGGGCAGTTCCTTCGAATTATGATTTTGTGGTAGCTACTTATTCTCAATTTAATTCACCTGAAAAGAAGCCTGAAAAGCCAAACTTTCTAAAAGCCATAGCTCCAGACAATGTTTTCATATTAGACGAAGCGCATAACTCCAGTGGTTCATCAAACACAGGCGAATTTTTGCAAAAAGTAGTCGCTGATACAAAAGGTATAGTGTTTCTATCGGCGACGTTTGCCAAAAGGCCAGACAACATGCCCATCTATGCTATGAAAACGTCTATTGCTGATTGCAATATGAGTAAAGACGAACTGGTTGAATCCATCACTCGTGGTGGTGTTGCTTTACAGGAAGTGCTTTCTTCCCAACTTGTAGCGGAAGGGCAAATGGTACGCAGGGAAAGAAGTTTTGAAGGAGTGGAAGTAAACTATATCACCCTCGATGAAAAAGGCGAAGAACACAGGGCTATTGCAGATAACATTACGGATATACTTCGTGACATCATTGCCTTTCAGGGTGCTTATGTAGATCAGCAAATTGAAGAACTGGATAAGATTGCTGTTGCTGAAGGAAAAGAAGTAGAGTTACGGGAAGGTACTTCCCAGGCTGGCGTAGACAACTTGCCATACTTCTCCAAGGTATTCCAGGTCATTAATCAAATGCTGTTTTCCTTAAAGGCGGATGCTGTTGCAGAAAGAACCATTCAACGTTTAAGAGAAGGAAAAAAGCCGGTTATCGCTTTTGCGTCCACAATGGGAAGCTTTATTGAAAGCATGGAAAACGAGCAGGGGTTGCCTGTTTCTGATGGCGACACAATCAATGCCGATTTTACTGAAGTATTGAAAAGAGGCTTAGATGGCATTCTTCGTTACACTGAAAAAGACGTGGATGGTAATCCGGTTCACAAGAAGTTCGAACTCGCAGAACTTCCAGTAGAAGCCCAGGCTGAATATCACCGTATTTATAACAAGATCAAATCTGCATCTACTGGCATTACCATTTCTCCCATAGATGTTATCGTAAAGAAATTAAAAGATTCCGGTTATTCAGTGGCAGAAGTAACTGGACGTAAGTACGAGTTGCAGCTCAATACCAAAACAAACCAAGGATTAATCCTTTCCAGGAAACGCATAAATACCAATGATGCTTTTCGTCAGTTCAATAATAATGAAGTGGATGTACTCATGATTAACCAATCCGGCAGTACGGGTGCTTCAGCTCATGCGATTCCAACCGCTAAAGTACCCAAAGACCAGGTTAAGCAACGGGTAATGATTGTGCTGCAAGCAGAACTGGATATTAATACTGAGGTGCAAAAGCGTGGTCGTATCAACCGGACAGGTCAAATCTTAAAACCGATTTATGACTATGTGACATCGGCTATTCCTGCTGAAAAACGGCTGATGATGATGCTACAAAAGAAGCTAAAGTCATTGGATGCCAACACAGCCTCCAATCAAAAGCAATCATCCAAGATTTTAGACGTACCAGACTTTCTAAATAAATACGGCGATAAGATTGTAAAAGATTATCTGGTGGAAAACAAAGAAGTGAATGCGCTGTTGGATGATCCCTTACATCTGGAAGATTCAAAATCGGACAGCGGCTCGCAGGACACCAATATTTTGGAAGATGCAGCCCACAAAGTGTCTGGTCGTGTGGCGGTTCTTTCTACCAAAATGCAGCAGGACTTCTATAATGACATTTCTGAACGGTATAGCGATTTCGTAGACTACCTAAAGCAAGTGGGTGAATATGATTTGGAAGTAGAAGCGATGAACCTGGAAGCTGAAACGGTAGGAAGTAAAGTAATTAAGATGGGAAAAGGCTCCGATAGTGCCTTTGGTGATGATAGCAATCTTGAAACCATCCGGGCTAATGTTCTAAAAAAGCCCTTTTCTAAAGTAGAAGTCGAAAACCTTATTCAGGAATCGCTCAAAGGCAGGGAAGCCAAAATGGTTCAATCTGACCTTGCAGAGGATTTTGTTCGCTATACGGATGCTGCACTTCAGTCTGAGTATGATGAAATAAAATCAAAGTACACGGAGATGATTGAGGGTATTTCAAATGAAAAAGCCATGCAAAAGATTCTCGCTAAGCAAGGCGAAGAAGCATTTGTAGCTGCTTGCGCCGAAAGAAAACAAGAGTTGGAAACAGCCTGGCATTTAAAGAAGGAGCAAACAAAGCGAGTGTATGAGAATCGGAAGCAGTACCTAATGAAAATGTTTAGCTTCTTTTATGTGGGTA
>CAZCKF010000096.1:0-1361 GCA_964499155.1 uncultured Chitinophagaceae bacterium | reverse complement strand
TTGAAACCTATAACAACGGACATGAGTTAGTGCCTGCCATTTTCCTGGGCTTTGTGATTGACTTCAAGAAAAAGAATCCGTATGCACCATCAGGAATAAAGCTACGGTTTGCCATAGCAAACTCTTCTAAGTACCTCGCTATTCCGGCTTCCTATTCTGAAGACATTATGGCTATCATTGGAGCCTCAGTAGATGTGGCAGAACATTCACTTCCAACACTCTTAAATAGTTGGGAAGAATACACGAAGCAAAATAATGTTGACCGCAGAATCCGCCATGTTATCACGGGAAACCTACTGCAAGCCTTTTCTGATTTTAAAGGAAAGTTGGTAAGCTATACCACAATAGAGGGAGAAACAAAGAAAGGGATTTTGATGCCTGAGAATTGGAATCCAACAGAACAAGTGCAGGACAAAGTGGTGGTTCCTATTTTGAAAGCCTTGCCGCTGATAAAGTCTCTGACCTCACATTCCAGTATTGTAACCAACAATGGTCTTTCCTTTTTTAGATACGGTGATTATTATAAACTCATTATTGCCGCTTCAAGATCCAGAGGTGGAGATATATACCTGGATCGGCAAATCCTTGAATTGGTAGAGAAGAACAACTTTGAAAAGGTGTCGGATAAAATGGTGGCCCTGCTTCCTTATCAGAACATCGACAAAGCCATTCAGGTGTTACAGAACAATCACTCTCTTTCGGTAACCATTCATTCGTATCAATTAAAAGATATAAAAACCGATGGGCAGCGTTTTAGCAACCGAAAGAGGCTTGAATTACCGTCAGAGGAAGAAGAACCTGCAAACAATATACTTCTGCTGGAACTCGAAGCAGAAGCCCTGGCACTCGAACTTGAACTATTAGCAGCCTAAAAACCAATATTTATGATTAACCCTGAAAACTATCTTAATAAAATAGCCTCCATTGATATAAGCACAATGCCCATGCCTTTGCAGAAGGGACATGAATTTCTGATGAAGGCAACATCAAACGGTGTTGATTGGAATACATACAACAACAGTACTGCTATCAGGAAGACAATTCAACTATACTTTGAACGACTTTCTGAGCACCTAAACGACTTGAGTAAATCAAATAAGGTGAAAACGAAGGAGGCTAAAAATCCTCAAACACAAAAAGCCAAAACAACAACGAAGCATAAAAGCAATGCAGCGGATATACCAAATGTAATTATGGTGGAGCGAATGCCAGAAGAACTAAGGTTTATCAAGCGATTTGTAAACCTCAATGGCAAAACAAAAACAAAAGATGACATTCTTCGCTTTATTAACTCACTGCAAAAGGCTATTGTTGAAAAGCGCATTAGAAAAACTTCCGCTTATGCAGAGCAGGTAAAATAT
>CAZCKF010000095.1:8920-9168 GCA_964499155.1 uncultured Chitinophagaceae bacterium | reverse complement strand
AAGCACTAAAGCAAATAGTGCAAACCACCATTGTATGTAGAATTTGCTGATCTCGTAAATAATAAAATCAAAAAGGATGAATATGATAAAGAAAAATATACGCAACCGGTTAATCAGTCTGCGTTGTATGTGAACACGCATTTCCTTTTTTGTCGCGGGATTCAGAATCATCTGGTTGTTAACTACAATCTTTATACCGTTGTATCAAAAAATAAAATGTGTACAGGAAATGTTCACGGTGTCATAAC
>CAZCKF010000095.1:0-8910 GCA_964499155.1 uncultured Chitinophagaceae bacterium | reverse complement strand
TCATCCACCTTACATCAACCGCCAGTACGCCAAATTCATCGATCACTCTACCCTTCATTTCATAAAAACCTTTTCCCGAAAAAGGATAACGGTCGGCAGACTCTGGGAAATGAACGGTGTCAAGCCAGTTTCCAGCAGGATCCAGGAATGTTCCGAAAAACATATAGTCATTTTTCCTGCTGATCACATCCTTATGGCAAATGAAATACCCAATAATATCTACATCTTTTCCCACATGATTGATCAGTTGATCTGCAAGAATATATTTATTGAGATCTGTATCTGCAAGTTTATATGGATCTGTTAATGGAAAACCGAGTAATTCAATTTCATCTATTGCATCATCAAATTCATTTTCGGCCAATTGAGGAAGCGTGAATTCAAGCGGAGGATCAGTGAACAGGCTTTCGTGCGCAGCCACATGCCTCTTATTTTTTTTCTGCAGAAAATTTGCTTCCCACAAAAGTTCCTTTTTTGTTTTTCCTGTAAATCTTAATGCACCTACACGAACCAGGTTATTTAATTGCTCCAGTCCTATCGCAGTGCGTTCAATAAAATCCTGCAGATGAATGTAAGGGCCATGAAAATTCCGCTCATGAATTATTTTTTCAATAAGCTCGGTTTCGAGGTTGTGTATTTTGTGCAATCCAATATAAACATCTTCACCTCTTATATTCGTCAGCATATCACTGTTATTTACGCAGGGAGCATGTATTTGCGCACCCGTTCTGCGCAGTTCATGAAAATACAGTTCAGCAAAATAAAAACCGCCCTGGTTGTTGATAACAGCCACCATGAATTCCATGGGAAAATATGTTTTCAGATAGAGGCTTTGATAACTTTCGACCGCGAAACTTGCTGAATGTGCTTTTGAAAATGAATAACCACCGAAACTTTCAATTTGTCTCCAGACCTCTTTTGCAATGTTGTCATCATAACCCAGTTCCTTGCAGTTGACAAAATATTTATCACGGATGCGTTCAAATTCTTTTCTTCCCCTGTACTTGCCACTCATAGCACGACGCAGAATATCTGCTTCTGCCATATCCAACCCTGCGAAATGATGAGCAATTTTAATCACATCTTCCTGGTACACCATCACTCCATACGTTTCTTCCAGCAACTCTTTCATTTTCGGATGGATGTATTCAAATTTGCCAGGGTTATGAAAACGATAAATGTATTCTTTCATCATTCCGCTTTGTGAAACACCAGGTCTGATGATTGAACTTGCAGCAACGAGCGTGATATAATCATCACATCTTAATTTTTTCAGCAATTGCCGCATCGCGGGTGATTCGATGTAAAAGCAACCAATCGTATCCGCCCCTCTTATTTGTGCCGCAACTTTTGAATCTTTTTTAAATTTTTCGATCTCGTGGATATCAATGCTGATGCTTCGATTTTCTTTCACCAACATCACGGCGTCTTTAATATGACCCAGTCCACGCTGGCTTAGAATATCGAGTTTATAAAGACCAACTTTTTCTGCAACAAACATATCAATCTGGGCAGTGGCAAATTGTTTGGGGGGCATTTCAACGCCGGTGTATTGATAGATCTGTTCTTCACTGATCAGCATTCCACCCGGATGAATGCTGAGGTGATTAGGAAAATCTTTTATCAAACCTCCATATTGAACAATGTATCGCTGGATCTTGTCTTCAGAAAAAGTTTGCTTCCTTCCTTCCACCAGTGAATCGATCTCACTTTTTGGTAAACCAAATACTTTTCCCAATTCACGTATCACTGCACGATACTGAAATGTTGAATACATACCCAGCAATGCAACATGAGCCTTTCCATATCTTTTGAAAACATAATCGATCACTTCATCGCGATCCTGCCAGGAAAAATCGATATCAAAATCGGGTGGACTGCTTCGATAAGGATTTAAAAATCTTTCAAAATAAAGATCGAGATCAATGGGGTTGACATCTGTGATCTTAAGGCAATACGCAACAATGGAATTGGCGCCACTGCCTCGGCCGACATAAAAAAATCCGCGACTTTCGGCATAACGGATTATATCCCATGTAATGAGAAAATAGGCATTGAATCCAAGTTCATTAATGATCTTTAATTCCTTGGTTACGCGTGCTTCTGCAATTTTATTTTTTCCAAAACGCTCACGCATTCCATCCAGCGCAAGTTTTTCAAGCAGGATGCGATCGTCAGTTGCGGTTGCAGAAAAAACTTTTTTATTCTTATCGGTATTGAAATCAATAGCAATGTGACAGGTATCGATCACCTGGAGGGTATTGGTTATTATAAATGGATAATTGCGGAACTGTTGAAGGATGGAGGATGGTTGAATAAAAGTTTCATCAATGGAAGCAATGTCTTCCGGTTGTTGTTTGCTGAGCAAAATATTTTTATCAATGGCGCGTAACAACCTGTGAACATTGTAATAGACCTTATTTCTGAAAGTAACAGGATGCAATACAACGACATGTTCTTTGATTGGATTAATATCGATTGTATATAGTTTATTGACTTCAGAAGGTCTTACGCCAATCAATTCATTCAATGACAATTGTTGCTTTGCCCTGTTCAGAGAATAAATAATCCAAACATCATTTTCAAAATCAGGGCTATCAGGAAATTCTTTTTTTGTTTGCAGGTGTATGGACAAAAAATGATTAATGGCCAGCAAGCCCTTGTTGTTTTTTGCCAGTAAAACATACATGAACTTTCCTTCGTTCCTGATCTCTGCACCAATCACTGGCTTTATCTCGTGTTGCCTGCAGTAATCAATAAAATCCCATGCGTCGTTTGTATTATTAATATTTGTAAGTGCAATGGCAGATGCGCCCACATTCACAGCATCTTTTACGAGTTCCTCTGTGGAATAGGTACCGTAGCGGTAGGAGAAGTATGTTTTGCAATTGAGGTACAATCAGAGACAATTTGAAGATTTGAAAATTTCAAGATTTGAAGATTCTTTAAATCGAACATTCTTTACTACATAAAACCCCATGAACATACAATCAAGCAACGGCACGTCCGCGGACGAGGATGTCGACACCGAATTGTTTTTTTACACTGTCGATGGCCTGGTAGAGACTGATCATTTCCTGCGTGTCCTCAAATAAATTGATCTGGTAATTTCCAGGAATAAGATGCGTTAATCTTATACCAACAAGACGGACCAACATTCTGCGGTCATATAATTTATCAAACAACTCCCTGGATTTTGTGATCAGAAAATGATCTGAGGATGAATAGGGAATTGTACATTGTTTGGTCATGGTATCAAAATTTGCGTACCGGAGTTTTACAGTTATGCATCCGGCCAGCCTGTTTTGAGAACGCAATTCATATCCAACCTTCTCTGACATTTTCACGAGTTCACTATATAGAAATGACATGTCAATGGTGTCGCTTTCAAAAGTATTTTCAGTGCCAATGGATTTTTGTTCACTATAGGGAATAACAGGCGTTTCATCGATGCCATTTGCACGACGCCATAATTCAATTCCATTTTTCCCAAGCAGATTCTCCATCATTTGCAGGGGGATTTCACTGAGGATCCGAATCGTTTCCACTCCCATTCTTTTTAATAATTGTGTGGTTTGTTTTCCAACCATGGGAATCTTGCTCACGCTGAGTGGAGCAAGAAATCCTTTTTCATTGCCAAATGGAATTTCCAATTGACCATTTGGTTTGGCTTCATTTGTTGCAACCTTGCTAATGAGTTTATTGGAGGCGAGACCATAAGAGATGGGAAGCCCTGTCTCCGAAGAAATGAGCTTCCGTATCTCCGATGTATACTTACTGCACCCGAAAAATTTATCCATTCCGGTCATGTCGATGTAGAATTCATCGATGGATGACTTTTCATAAACCGGTACTTTATCTGCAATGATCTCCGTTACTAACCGCGAATATTTGCTGTAGCTGTCATAATCACCTTTGATTATAAGAGCATCAGGACATAATCGTTTAGCCAGCCTTACTGGCATGGCTGAATGAACCCCAAATTTTCTCGCCTCGTAACTGCAGGATGTTACCACTCCACGATCACTCGAACCACCAACGATCAAAGGTTTCCCCTTCAACCTGGGATTTCGCAGACATTCCACGCTCACGAAGAAACTGTCGAGGTCGAAGTGAGCAATGGTACGTCGTGAATCCAGTAACATAATTGGCGTTTATCACGGGGCTAAATTACTAAATAATTTAGCAAATAAAAAAGAAGTATTCCACAAGAGTTAAATAGAAACTTCAAGGGCTACAGGTATTAAAAGGAAAAATTTATGTCAATGTTAGATTCGCCAACACGGCTTTAGAAATCAGAAAAAAGAAATCAGAAATGAGTAGAATGCTTATTTCCGCGACTTCGCTATGCTTACGCTTATGCCGAAGCTTCAACGTATGAGCACATCACCCAAGCAATGTCCAAAGCTTCGGAAAGTAGTTTTAGAAGTTCTGATTATTCTACTTTTAAGATTTGCCGCACAACAGTCTCACTTGTTTCTTCATTAAGCAGGCGAAGAAAATAACTTCCCTTTTTAATTGATTTAAGCGCAAACGATTGTGATGGCTGAGAAGATTGAAAAATCTCCTGTTTCATTTTGGCACCAGCAGCATTGTAGAGGGTTGCTGTTACTTTTTTATTCTGCCAGGAAGAAGGCAATTCAATAATCAGATTATTTTTTGCAGGGTTGGGTGAAATATTCAAGATGCTCATGTCATCAAATACAATACTTCTCATTTCTGAAACGTCGGACGTTCCTGAAATTTCTACCATCCTGATCCTGTAATAAAATTTACCTTTTGAATTTACACGGTCTGTAAAGCTGTATTCTCCTTTTTCAGTGATTGCAATTTCACCAATTGATGTAAAATCTTTTCCGTTTGTTGAGCGTTCAACAATTGCCTGCTTGCTGTTTACCGCGTCGTAAATATTAAAACGCAATAAAGCATTTTGATTTTGTTTGATCACTTTAAATGACATTGGTACAGGAAGCAAAGAATTGATGTCTTTAAAGATCGTCATCACATTTACAGGATCAAGTTGCGCTCCTGCATTTGTATTGGTGGGATAAGTTGTCCAGTCAGCAGCCGGTGTATTTACATCCTGGCCAAATAAAGAATAACCATAAAATCTTTGTCCTGCTGCAATACCCAGATCACCTAGGGTGAACAACACACCACGAATATTTTGGGTCTGTTGAGTGGATGGTCGCGGAACCAAACCGTATTTCGGATCATTGGTAAGAATGCAATAATTGTGTGCAGAAGGAAGAAGGTTCGGTCCAAATACACTTGAATTTACGCTGATCATCGGACCATATGTCAAAGGATTCCCATTATTATCCAGTGACGTGATCATTGCTATTTGAAATGGATCACCGGATCCACGATCGAAAACAACTGCACCTGATCCATTGATGTCATAGGCTTGCGGCAGCAATCCATTCGGTATTATGAAATCCACTCGTTCAATGTTACCCGCATGCAGGTTATTGATTGTATTCTGAAAAATATTATCGTATCCACTATTGATGTTGTTTGAAACAAATGCATCATCTGGATTTGCAATCTCAGGAGATTGAAAGTTATATGTTCCGGTCAGTGCACCAGAAAGAGGAATTGAAGTATATCGAGCCCAGAAATTAAAATGTTGAGATGAATCCGAAACATATGAATTCGCTGCTCTACGAACTTTCACATAGGCATTTACTGGCCAACTGATAAATGGATTGGTCATTCCACCTGCTGTGAATTGTGTAATGCTTGTTACGTTATTAGCAGATTGATTAAAATTTAAAGTGAAGTTTGAACCAATACTATCCCAGTTAGAACTCAATATATTTCCTGCATTGCGCAATCCAGCACCTTTTACATTATTATAGGTCTTAGGTGCCTGCGTATTGTTGTTGGTAACAATAGATGTAATTGGCCTCTGCGCGGAAACAGATGATCCGGCATACAAACATGCCACAATGATCATTGCCTTATTAAAACTTTTCATACAGTACGGTTCTTTTTCAAAAGGATTTGGAAATTTTCAGCTTTAATTAAAGCAGAAATCCGTGTCAAAAATACTGTTCCATATGCTGTATTACTATAGTAGATGTACGAATTGGGCGTGTTTTCTAAATAATAACCCTTAAACTGATTCAGGGTATTCAGTTACAGGGTCTGACATATTCAACCATTTCAATATGTGGCGTTGTTTATAAAATTTTTATATGGGGAAATGAAGTACAGGTGTTAAAGGACTGCACAAACTTGCATGGGTAAGAGAAAAATAAATTTGTTTTCAGTATAAGTTTTGGACGCAATTGTTGAAAAACAATATTATGATTTTCGCACAGGAGGGATATCAGATCGCAGTTTAATTTCTTCCCCAAAATCATGAACATCTTGTCGAATCTGTTTTAACTCATCTTCAGATTTACCAGACTCAAGCGCTTCAATGAATGCCCTGTTTGCTCTTAAAAACAATGTAATTATTTTATTGGTCGATACATTCACAAATTTCCGCGCCATACTGCAGTTTGCAATGCAATAATCACACCCTGTATTGCGTGGTGATCAATAACATGTAAATCATTATACAGAATTGGATTACAACTTTTGCTCACTAATAAAGAGATAAAATTTACACAGAGTTGCCTATTCTGCAGCTCGACACAAATTCCTTGTACTCAAAGCGGAGGTTGTGGCTATAGATGTTCCTGATTACAGTTAGTTTGGGTTACATTTATAATGGAAATAAATCTTATAATCTATTGATATATCAGCAACATAGGGTTGTAATAATATTAATTTCTTGAAGGAAATTTTACAAAAAGCAAATAGGGTCACTACCAATAAATCAGTTTTCATCATACTGGATGATACCTGCTATATTTTATCTGGGGATTGGCATTGGGAAATGTCCAGTTTCACTGTCCTGTGCAGCAATGTTATGGTGTCAATGAAGCACAATGTTGAAGGAACTGTATCTATCATCCATCCCGAAGACATTGACATATTGCGAAGTTTATTTGCAAACAATGATCAATTATTCCAATCCATCGCATTCAGGATCATTACAACTTACGGTGAAATAAAAGAATTAAAAGGTACCGATGTAGAAATTAAAGATTGTAAAGAGGTCATCATAGAAGATATGCTGGCTGAATATCGCCAGGCATATCAAAAAATCAAGGAACACGAAAAGCTGCAATTGAAAATTCAGGCAGCGGAATTTGGTGAACAACAAAATCATTCGGGTTCATGGTTCTATAATTCGGAAACAAATGAGATCTCCTATTCTGATAACCTGTTCAGGATTTACGAATTACCTGCACAAGGGTTGAATGCTCATGTAAATACCTTTTCTGCCTTTGTACATCATGAAGATAAATATGCAGTTTCAGATGCCATTGAAAAAGGATACAAATCCCAGGCGCCTGTTAGAATTGAATACCGCATCATTTGTGCGAATGGCAAAGAAAAAACGGTATCGCATTCAACTGAATGGAGTTACAATGAAAAAGGAGAACGCATTTTATTTGGTGTCTTACGTGATATTTCAAGTGAAAAAGAACTTGAAAATCAGGTTGAAAAATTCAGCGATGCATTTCATTTGCAAAAGCAGTTGTCCAAATTTCAGGATGCACAATTACAGTCAGGACATTGGGTACTTAATTTACTTACCTCAGAATTTAAATTTTCAGATAATCTCCAAAGAATCCTTGGATTGAAATCTCACGAAATTTTATCTGTAAAATCTATTACCAATGTCGCACATCCTGACGACCATGAAATGGTTGATGAGTTTTTCAGGAAAATGAAGAATGAACACAATGCAGGCAGTATCGAATTCAGGATCATGCGCGGAGATGGAAAGATCCGTTTTGTTCGACAATCAACGCGTTTGGAAACATTTGCCAATAATCAACCTGTAATGATTGGCTTGATTACCGTTATAACACATCAAAAAGTAGCTGACAGAAAATTAGCGGAGTTGGCAGAGCAGGAAAGAAAATTACATTTTCTGCAAAATGAAACGGAAAAACTTGTTCACTCGGGAAGCTGGATAACGGATTTAAATAGCAATAAGACAACCTGGTCAGCCAACCTTTACCGTTTACTTGGGTATGTCAAAGATTCAATCCCGCCCTCACAACAATTAATTATAAAATACGTACACCAGCTTGATAAAAAAATATTTACAGATCAAATTGAAATTGCATTGCAGGGATTGCCAGGTGAGTTTTTCAATTTTCGATTGGTGCAAAGAGGAATTACCAGGTCAATGCGTGGAAAAATTGACTTGTTGTTAATTAATGAAAAAAAATTTCTTACTGGTGTAATTGAAGATTTAACGGATAAATCAATATCGGAAAAATCATTGAGTGAGCAGTTGCAAATGAGTGGAGATTTACTGGACCATTTTCCTGACAGGGTATTCATTACAGATATCGATAACAATATCCTTATTTGGAATAAGAGGTGTGAGACTTTCTATAAGCTGAAAAGAGAGGCGGTTCTCAATCGTAATATTTTTGAAGTACTCCCTTTTTTAAAAGAAGAAACTTTTATGTTGCGTTTTACCAAGGTGTTGAAGGGAGAGATTGTTTCAGAAAAAAACATTGTCGCGAATAAAGGGTATGAAGACATTTACATGACGCCCTTGAAAAACGAGATAAATGAGATTATTGGCATTATTCATACGTCCCATGATGTAACTGAATCCTTCAAATTGAGAAACAGTTTAAGCGTAAGGCTCGGATTGATTGAAAAATTAATGGAAGCAACCGTCGACAGGATAATTGCATTCGACAGGAATATGAATTACATCTATTGGAATAAAAAAAGCGAGCAGTATTATGGATTAAGAAAGGAACTGGTTCTCGGAAAAAACTTACTCGAGGTTTTCCCTCAGTTAAGAAATGACCCAACGTATCA
>CAZCKF010000094.1:1257-9194 GCA_964499155.1 uncultured Chitinophagaceae bacterium | reverse complement strand
GGGGAAGAATTCAGCAGGGGAGGGATTATTTAATATACGTTGATAATTCTACATTTTTTGGGTTTAGGAGATGTAATTGTTTGAGATCAAGCAAGGATTGTTGGAGGTTGGAATAGTTGGAATGGTTGGAATGGTTGGAGGTTCTTTAGGTCGAATAGTCATTTAATATTTGTTGCTGTACTTATTCGAAGAGTTGTTGATGTTCTACCGAGGTTGCGAGGTAGTCGAACAATTGCCATTTGCTCTTTGCCCTTTGCCTTTTGCTTTTTGCTCGTGAGCCTGTCGATCGATTGCCTGTTGCACTTAAAAGCTATGAACAACCTTCCTTCTTATTTTTAAATTATTGGTAAAAAAATTATCTTACTACTCTCCACTCCTACCGATCTGCCACCGGCCCTGCAGCCCAATTATCACAAATAAAAAATTCATTTATGATACGCACAATTGCATGTGTGATTGGAATATGTTTTTGCATTTATGTTAATGCACAGAGTGGAAATGTTGGAATTGGTACGAATAATCCACTGGCCAGACTTCACGTGGCAGATAGTTCAGTGTTATTTACCGGTCCTGCTACACTACCAATTGTGCCCGGGAATCCACCTTTTTCCGGATTTGGACATCGGATGTTTTGGTATACTGATAAGGCAGCATTTAGGATCGGAAGAAATGTAGGATATAATACTGAGCGTGACAGTATAGGATATTACTCTTTTGGTGCAGGCGATAATGTACAAGCAAAAGGTGACGCCGCTGTAGCCTTTGGTGCGAATACCTATGCTGGCGATTTTAGTGCTGTAGCATTTGGCTTCAATAACAGAAGTGAAGGCCAATATACTTTTTCTGTTGGAGTTTCAAACACTTCCTATGGACAAGGTTCATTTACAGCAGGACTAGGAAGTGTGGGGATCGGCCAATTTTCAGTTGCAATTGGATCATACGATACTAACTCGGGATACGCTTCAATATGCCTTGGTCACAAAAACAAAGCAAGCAGTGATTATTCTTCCGCAATTGGCCATAATAATAAAACCAGTGGAATTGCTTCATTTGTACATGGCGAATTAAATGTTGTGAATGGTTCCAGTTCTTTTGGATTAGGTTATAACAATAAGGTTAATGGCTTGTATTCTTTTGCAGCTGGTTCAATAAACAACATTACAGGTGCACAATCATTTGCGCTTGGAGCATTAAATAATTTGAACAATGATCAAACACTTGCCGTCGGTAATGAAAATTCTGTTTCAGGATATTTAGGGATGGCAATCGGTCGTGGACTGCAAACAAAATCGGTGGCAGGAACAACCATGGGAACATTTAATGATATTTCAGATGTTCCAGGAGGGATTACTCAACCAACTGATAGAATTTTCCAAATTGGTAACGGATCAAATAGTGGTGCAAGAAACAATGCAGTAACAATATTGCGAAATGGAAATGTTGGAATTGGTGCACTCGTTCCTGCAGCGAGACTTCATGTTCATCAAGCGGATGTTCTTTTTACTGGTGAGGACATACTGCCAGATCCAGCGGTTCAGGCACCTGCATCTGGCTCGGGTTCAAGAATGATGTGGTTTGCGGAAAGATCTGCTTTTCGGGTTGGCAGAAGTGTTGGCACCAACTGGAATACTGACAGTATTGGAAACTTCTCTTTTGCAGGAGGAGAAGGTACAAAAGCCAAGGGAGCACATTCTTTTGCCTTTGGACTTTCGTCTGTTGCAACAGGAATGCGGTCAACTGCACTTGGTTTCAATTCAATTGCCTCAGGCGCTTCTTCATTTGCAGCGGGTGGAGGAAATTCCGCCACTGCAGATGGCACCGTGGCGATAGGTTCCGGAAATCAATCGACTGCCGCCGTTTCAACGAGTATTGGTAATAACAACATTGCTTCCGGTTATGCCACAGTTGGAATTGGGGAAGAAAATAATGTTCAGGGAGAAAATTCTTCGGCAGTCGGAGGATTTAATCTGATTAATGGGATACAATCCAGTGCAATTGGTATATCTAATTTTCTAAATGCTGACTTTACTTTTGCAGGCGGGAATTCCAACAATGTCCATGGACTAAATGCATCTGTTGTTGGATCTCATTTAACAGTAAAAGCAAATTATGCATCTGCAGTTGGTGCTTATAATGATATTGCAGATGCACCCACTACTGTTTCTCAACAAACTGACAGAATATTTCAAATTGGTAATGGAGTTAGTCAGGTTACGAGAAAGAACGCTCTGACTGTATTAAGAAGTGGTAACATTGGTATTGGTGAATTAACGCCTGGTCATTTATTAAGTTTTGACGAAGTTCATGGTTCTAAAATTTCTCTCTGGGGACAGGGGGCTGCGCATTATGGATTCGGTATTCAACCAAACACCTTGCAAATTTTTACTGATAATGCAGGTGCAGATGTTGCATTTGGACATGGCACCAGCACTGCACTAACAAAAACACTTGTTGTGATGGGAAATGGAAGGTTGAATGTTGATCCCAACTCAACTAATGTTGGTAATACATCAACGCCGGTTCTTGCATTCGGTAGTTTTTCTGGTGAAGCAATTGGTTCCAAACGTACTGCTGGCGGCAATCAATACGGGCTTGATTTTTACACTAACAACATTAACCGCATGACCGTGCTGAATAACGGAAATATTGGTATCAATACATTAAATCCTACAGATCGATTACAGGTAGCAGGAAATGTTCGTGCAGATGCATTCCTCACACCTTCTGATGTACGATATAAAGAAAACATTCATGTACTACAGGATGTACTTTCAAAAATTTCACAGGTGAATGCAGTGACATATGATTACAAAAAAGGAATGGAAGGAATCAATGCAAGCAAAAAACAGATCGGATTGATTGCACAGGATCTTGAAAAAGTTTTTCCTGAACTGGTAAGTACAGATAAGGATGGATACAAATCTGTTGACTATGCAAAACTTTCAGCGGTATTGCTACAGGCAGTAAATGAACTTGCAGCGGAAATGAAGGAAATGAAAAAAATGATGGTGGAGTTGGCGGGTCGTTTGGAAGACAAACAATAACGATGGAAGCTTCATGCCTCAGGCCTCAAGCGCTCCAATTTTGAAAGAGAGGCGAATTCACCGTTTAATCATTTAATTGAATTAAACAGAGCAGATTAAACAGGTTCGAACCGTATGCAGTACTTCACAGCCAGTAATTGGTCTTTTATCTAAAACCTGCATTCCATGTTCCAACCTCGATTAAATTACACGGATGTCAAGCCCCTCCATTACCCTGCAATCAGCATCGAAAATATCCGATGTGGAATTGCGGCTTTTTGAATCTATTCCCGGGAATAATGTTCTGCTGAAAAATGATGCACCAAAGTTTACAATTGTTGCTGCAACAAAAGAATTTGCAATCATCGCCGGAAAAAAGAAAGAGCAATTAATCGGCAAAGGATTATTTGATCTATTTCCTTCCAATCCACTTGATAAAAATGATACGGGTGAAGGTATTTTACGCTGGGCACTCAACCAGGTTATAGAAACCGGAAAAACAGTTTCGCTTCCTGTACAACGGTATGATGTAGCCAATGAAGAAGGATTGTATAAAGAAAAATATTGGAACGCAACAAACACCCCTTTTTGTGATGAGAACAATGAAGTTTGTTACATCATTCACAGTACGACCGATATTACTTTCCAGGTGCAATACCAGCAACGTTCGGCTGAAACAAAATTGTTGCAACAGGCACATAATCTCTACCTGCAAGCCTCTTTCGGTATTGCCATACTTCAGGGGCCGTCATTAAAAGTTGAGCTGGCGAATGAACATATTATTGAAATGTGGGGCAAGGGCGCAGATGTAATTGATAAGCCCATTATCGAACTGCTTCCAGAAATTGAGAGCCAGGGTTTAATTGATCTGATGAAGCAGGTGATTAATACAAGCGTGGCGCACAGAGGGTATGAAACAGCTGTTACTTTAAAACGTAATGGAAAAGATGAAGTCCGCTATTTCAATTTCGTGTACCAGCCCTATTATGCAGAGGATAAATTGAAACCTGTTGGCATTATCATTTTTGCAAATGATGTTACGGACAGGGTGCGTGTCAGAAAACAACTTGAAGAAAAAGAACAGAGCCTTAAGCTTGTGATTGAAGTTGGTGAATTGGGTGTTTACAGAACTGATCTATCTCAGACGGATTTAACGAGAAGTAAGGTGATCTGTTCGAAAAGATTAAATGAGTGGTTTGGGTTTTCGCATAGTGAAATAACACTCGCAGATGTTTTATCTCGTATTCATAAAGACGATCAGCAGCTATTAACTGAAAATATAAAGAGTACTATGCAGGGCGGAAATCCACGCCACGATTTTACTTATCGTGTTTCGGATTTGAAATCCAATTCTTTTCGCCACTTGCGTTCAATCGGTGAAATGAAATTTGAAAATGGTATACCTGTATCCATTTCCGGAATTCTGCAGGATGTAACATCACAGGTACATGCAACAAACAACCTAAGAGAAAGCGAACAACGATTTGGTGCAGCAATTGATGCAATCGAAGGAATATTATGGACAAATAATGCAGTTGGTCAGATGCAGGGCGAACAACCCGGCTGGGCATCACTTACAGGACAGAAATACAGCGAATACCAGGGATTCGGTTGGGCACATGCGGTGCATCCCGCAGATGCACAGCCAACCATCGATGCCTGGAATGAAGCCGTCAAAGACAGAAAAACTTTTGTTTTTGAGCATCGTGTGAAAATGAAAAATGGCAAGTATGGAACATTTTCCGTTCGTGCCATTCCGTTAATGAACGACGATGGTTCAATACGCGAATGGGTGGGAGTGCATACCAATATCACAGAACAACGAAAAGCTGAGCAAACGATTCGGGAAAGTGAGGAAAGATTTAGAACACTCGCCGACCACTCTCCAATGATTGTGTACATCATGGAGCCGGATGCTGATGCTAAAATGAGCTATTTCAACACCACATGGCTCAATTACACCGGCCAGACTTTTAGTGAGGCACTCGGCCGTGCGTGGGATGGCATTATTCATCCTGAAGATGTACCACGTGTTCTTGATATTTATGTAACCGCATTTAAAAAACGAGAATCCTATACGCTGCCTGCTATAAGGGTAAGAAGACATGATGGCGAATACCGCTGGCATTTGTTCAAAGCTAATCCACGTTATTTGCTGAATGGTGACTTCATGGGGTATGTTGGCGTTGGCATTGACATCCACGAACAAAAATTAAGTGAAGAGGCAATCAAACGCAATGAAGCAGAATTGCAGAAAAAAGTAGATGAAAGAACTGCCGAATTAATCGAACAGAAAAGTTTGTTGGACAACATCATGTCGAATTCATCCAATGGAATTTCTGTGACTGAAATGATCCGCGATAAAAACAACCAGGTCATCGACGCTTCTACGATTCTTGCCAATGATGCAGCTATTCGTTTTACTGGTTTACCAAAAGATGTATACCTGGGAACCACTGCATCTGAGCTGGATCCAAATATTCTGGAAAGTCCGTATGGTCAGGCATGTTTGAATACATTGAAAACAGGTGAACCTGCAATCATCCAGTATTTCCTCGAAGTAACCGGTAAATGGCTGGAGCTCACTATTTCGAAAATGGATGACGATCATCTCATCCACATTTTCACAGATGTTACGCAAATCAAAGAAGCGCAATTGCAACTCGAGAAAACAGTTGAAGAATTGAGGCGATCCAATGCAAACCTTGAGGAATTTGCTTATGCTGCGTCGCACGATTTGAAAGAACCAATCCGGAAAATTCATTTTTTCAGTGACCGTTTAAAAAAATCCATGCGTGACCGCATGCTGGAAGAAGAACTGAATTCATTCAGCCGCATGGAAGTAGCATCCCGACGAATGGGAGATTTAATTGATGACCTGCTTTCTTATTCACAGGTAAGTATGCGCCCAAGGAAATTTGAAGAAGTAAATCTGAACCAAGTGATCGCATTGATCCTCGAAGACCTGGACCTTGAGATTGAAGAAAAAAAGGCAAATATTGAAGTAGACGAATTATTTACCATAAAAGGTCATCACCGACAATTGCAACAGGCTTTTCAAAACCTGATTGGCAATGCATTAAAATATAACAACCCTGAAGTTCCACTGGAGATTAAAATCCAACAGGAAAAAATTACAGGTAAGAACAGCGGATTTATATTAACGCCTGCGGAACAGGTTCAGGAATTTTATTGTATAAAAGTTTTAGACAATGGAATTGGTTTTGACCAGATAGAGGCTGACAGAATTTTTAATGTATTTACAAGATTACATGGCAATACCGAATATCGGGGCACCGGTGTAGGTCTATCCATTGTTAGAAAAGTAATCGAAAATCATAATGGTTATGTGAGAGCGGTCAGTGAACCAGGTAAAGGCGCAACGTTTATCATCCTGTTACCTGTATAAATTTAGATTTATCAGTTTCAATTTGTATTTTATTCAGCATTGAGTTGCACGTGATATGATTACAATAGATATTTTATTTGCTGATGACGATCATGATGATCATAAATTTTTTGAAGAATACCTCCAGCATTGCCCGATGGATGTAACCATCAGGCATTTTTATGACGGAGAACAGGCGCTCGACTATCTGAAAAAAAATGATGCCCCCGATTTTATCATTGCTGATTGGAACATGCCGAAGATGTCGGGTGATGAGCTTTTACTTTTCTGCAGATCCAGTCAATTTCTACAAGACATTCCTCTTTTCCTGTTTTCAACAGGCGCAAAAGACAATATGAAACAAAATATTCTTGACAAGGGAGCAGATGGATTATTACAAAAGCCATCAACTGTTGAAGGCTGGATCAGGTTTGCCAAGAATATCTGTGACATTGCTTTAAAGAAAAAAGAAGAAAGAACGAAGTTTTGGTCTTTCGATTAATGGTGACTTTCTATTTGTTCTATTGCATCGGTGATCAACTTTTTTATTTCAACCGCTTCTGAAGGGAGATTGTTAACATTATAATGATATCCATCCTGTTCACACCAGATCAGAAAATGATCCTTAATTAATTCAAGCAATTTTTTATCCGTAACTGAGACAGAAAATACTTTTTTAGCCTCGATTGTATCTTCGCGCTTTACATGAACAGTATACTCTTTTCCGTTGTATAAAAATTTTACGGGCCCCATAATCAGTAAATCAATTTAGCTCATCTGTAATGATTAATTGTATACTGCTGATTATATTTTAATTATAGAATATAATTTATATGCATTGTTCTAAGATGCTACAGAGAATTGTTGAGCAGTGAGCAATACAGCATATTGAGATTGGTCAAAGCATTTTATTCAGGAGAAATATAAATTAATTGGTTTCTCTAATAACCAGAGAAATAAAAATTGTAATGAAACCAAATTAAAATCATAAAAAATTAAATATCCTTTCAATTAAATAAAATTTTTTCAACCTGTCTGAATTTCACAACCATTCCGGTAACATCAATCTCTGTGTGTTGGAACTGTTAAAATGTTTCCATCATGCACATCGTACACCGTATATTATTCATCACATGAAGCCTGCCGCCTGTATCTGAAGCATACTCTCGTGTTCGTATCTACACTTTAATGTTGATTAAATTCCTTATTCACAACTCAGCAATAAAATCATTCTAAAATCATTAGAATTTTATGGAATTTATTTACCTCATTATGAGTACTTATTACCCTTGGGTCAGTATAAAATATAAAAACACGTATGGCACTGATGTTGGATAAGAACACATGTAATTATATATTTTAAAAATTAAACATTTCGTGATTTATGAAAACACTATTAATGGGACTTGCATTGTTCGCTACGCTAACCTTTGTAGGAACGAACACTGCAGATGCACAAACTAAGAAGACAACATCAGCTCAATCAGTATTAGATAACCTGGCTCAAACGGCTGTGCAAGGTGGAT
>CAZCKF010000094.1:0-1216 GCA_964499155.1 uncultured Chitinophagaceae bacterium | reverse complement strand
AAGCAACGTTACTGTACAGGATGTAGTTTCAGTTCAAAATGTTCTTAACAATGCTGACATTGATGTTTTAAATAATGCGCTTAATAATAATGAAGTGCTTAAAAATATCACTGTAAATCTAACCAACCTTTTAAGGGATGCAAAGATTTTAAATAAGAACCAGATCATTGTCGGAGTATTGAGTGACCAATCAGGTATTTCATTCCTGAGAGCGACACGTCAGGCAGTTGGACAGTAATTTTGGATGTATAAATTTTAAAAGCAAGTGGACATAGTTCGCTTGCTTTTTTTTATAACCACTATAATTGAAGCTCCAAGGTCCAGGCTCAAAAGGTCCAAGAAAGGTTCAAGGAATTAAAGAAAGCAAGGCAGGATTCAAGTGCCGCCTGTCGAACAATGGAATTTTATATTAAAGATTGATTTAGAAGATTAAGATGTTAAGTTCTTTTTTGCATTGAGGTTCCCATCACTCATTTACATTTTCCAAATGTTCCTTCAAGGATTTCCCAAGGATCTCTGTCCATCCTGCTTCAAAATTCTTCTTCGCATAATCACCCTGATCGCCGAATGTTTCCAATCCTGCATGTGTCAGCTTCACTCTTGTTCCATTTCCTTCCGGAAAAATTTCCCAGGTGAGAAGTGAACTTCCGGGATGCCCTTCGTAAGTCCAGGTATGTGATAGTATTTTGTTGGGAATTACTTCTGTGACCTGACAGAGGTGAACGAATTTTCTTCCTTCGTTTTCTCCGGTGAAATCAAAATGAGTTCCAACTACCGGCTTGAATTTCGGCATATCAAAATACCATTGTTTCATGGCTTCTATATCGGTGATTGCATGCCACACCTGCTCCGGCGTTGCATCATAAGTTCTTTCAATCACGAAGGGTTGATTGTCCATATAGTTTTTATTTTTTGATAATTGCTATTTTTTGATCTGCGTCTTTGCTAAGTATTCACCAAGTGCATCGAGCTTACTGTTCCAGAATTTCGAATACTTGTCAGTCCAGTCACTTACCTGCTTTAGTTTTTTCAAATCTGCATGACAGATGCGTTCCCGACCTTCGATTTTAATTTTAATCAATCCACATTCGGTGAGGATCTTGATATGCTTTGAAATGGCCGGCCGGCTAATTTCGAATTGTTCTGAAACAGCATTCAGGTTCATCGCCTGCTTTGCGAGCAGTTCAATAATATCCCTTCTCGTCGGATCCGCAAT
>CAZCKF010000093.1:0-9197 GCA_964499155.1 uncultured Chitinophagaceae bacterium | reverse complement strand
CCCTCATTAGTACTTCATCCATTGGGAATTTTTCAGAAATAGCAGGTACTTCACCTTTCAGCTTTTCCAAACCTGGCCTGCTTCTTACAGGTGCTTTGGAACCGCGGGCAATAACAGTAGCTGCAGCTTCGATCCTGTTTCTGCCAATCACTGTCGTGAAGTCAAGCCCTATTCTTGTCGGGCCCCACTCGAAGAAATCCTGGAACCATGTTTTTGCAAACATGTTCAAACTGGAGTCCACCATGTATTGCAGGTTGTCTGAATCTGCAAGTGACCCGAAGAGCGATTTAACTGTTGCCATAGTATTTTAGATCTTACCCTTTCGGGCGGTTTTCAATATGATTGGGAGAAAATCATTGTTGGCATTAACGCTTTCACGGAAGCTGCTACCGGAGGGATCCTCCGCTCGTAAACTGTTCCGCGAATAACGACTGCAACTGTTTCAACAAGTCCTGCTGCAGGCACTGTCACATCATTTTTCAAGAGGCCTTTTGCTTTTGTGTACCCATCATCGCTGACAAATACAACATCACCTGCTGTACCGGCCACACCAATTGTAGTACCCACGGTAAATTCATCATAGGCTGCATTGCTCGTGTCAATAGCTGTGATGGCCCGGGCTGTTCCACCGGTAAGATTCACTGATTGTCCAACGGCGATGTTACTGCCCTTGGTAACCCGGTATGTAGTTGCGTTATTGGCCGCATTGGCTTGCAGGACGCCGCCTTTCATGGCCTTTGCCTTCCTGGTCAATTCATCAAAACCGATTACGGTTCCGGCTTTAATTACTGATCCTGCAGGAAGGACTGTTTCATCAAGGGTGAAACCACCTTGGGCGGTCTCTAAAATTTTCTGAAAGATTGCTACACCTGGTACTACACTTTCTTTTTGGAGACCGATAGGAGGCATATAAAAAAGTTTAAGTTTTTGTTGTTGCCGGTGGACTGGCAGCTGCTGGTTGTTGCTGCTGTTGCTTTTTCTCAGCCCATGCTTTGATATCTGATTTTTCTTTTCCTGTTGATCCTCCTGATGATGATGTCAAAGGACTTCCACCATTTACAAGCAACCCCTGATTGACCAAGTCCTGCTTAAATTCTGTGTAATCCTTTTCAATCGCTGCAACATGATCATCAAGTTCTTCCTCCTTTGCCGGCAGCGCTCTTCCTGCATAAAACTTTGCAGGTACTTTATCCTTTAGCTTTTCAGCTAACTTGGTTTGGATAGAGTTTTGCGCCTTTTCAGTGGTAAGAGCCTCAACCTTTTGGTTCAGGACTTCATTACTTTTTATCAAGGCTTCTGCCCATGCTGGAGTTTTGCCTGGTGACTTCTTTTTTGTGCCTTGACCTTGGGAACCAGATGAATCATCGTCTTCTTCCTCGTCATCGCCTTCAGAATCTCCGGCACCTTTTGCGGGGTTTTTCTTTTCCCACTCTTTTTTGGCATCGGTAATCCTGCGATCGGCCTCTTTTTGGAAGTCAGCAGCTAAATCAGAAATTGGAGTGATCTCGTCGAGAGAAGTAATGGCTTCCTCGATTTTTGACTCCTCTGTTACTTTCTTGGCTATTTGGGTAGCAAGTAGTCCCAGGAATTTTTTTGCAGCTCCTGGATATTTGGTTACCAGTAGTGCAAAGATTTTATCACGAAGCATAGATGTAAGAGAACTTTTGTGTGCATGAAATTAACCGCCTGTTTTAGTTACTTTATTTTTGATTTTACAACATGTGCGTTGAGTTGTAAAATTGAACTGACTGCTTATGCTGACTGTTGGAGGCGAAAAAAATGCTCTTGGTATCGCAGATGCCGCCAGGGAGTACATTGAATTGTATCAGAAGCTAAAACCAACTCCTGGAAAATGTTCCGTCCCTTTCCGGATAATGGAGACTGGAAAAGTGAAGTATGTTCATTTCGTTTGGCTAGCTGAGCAATGGGTTTTCGTGCAAATTTCCCCTTTCGAATAGAGGATTTTGGAAGGGCTGGATTAATTGTACCTTTGCAAAATGAAATTTGGTATAAAAGATAACCCTTACGCCAACCCTGATGGTACTCCGAAAGATGGAAAGGATGCTGAATTCTTTGCTTGGGCCAGGAAAAAGGAATTGGATCGCCGAAAAACTTTGCCGGAGGAAGAGGTGAAGAAAATTGAGGAGTCTGAGCAGGCTCTTGCAAAGAGAATGGATTCTTAATCCACTTCTTCCAGGGTTATATAATGGATTCCATTCTGATCGGCCCGTATCTTCAGAACTTTGAATTTTGTTCCTGCTTTGAAAATAACTTCTTTTTCATGATCATGCTCCGATAGTGCTGCAACCTCTTTGCCATTTTTAGAATGAATAATAAATTTCACTCTGCCTCCAAATTGCCTGGTCACATCACTCGAAGTTGAAGTGAATGCGTGCTCAATAATTTCTCCTTTATTTTTAAATGCATCTTTATACGCTTCAAGTTGCTCCTGTCTAAGGTTGGTGCCACGATAAGCAACGCCAACATATTTTTCAGGAACTGCCTCAAGTGCATTGTTCATTAAATTCCTGTAATTATCAAAATAATCCTGCTTGGATTGGGAAACATTTAATCCTCGGAGATAGCCATTAAGTGAATAATATTCTGTGTCTGTATACCCATAAATAGAAGCCTTTTCATATTTCGTCAGCTCATTCAATACCCTTCTATACTTTGGTCCTTCAATTTTGTGAACGTAATCATCGATGGTTGGCTTTAATTTTTTGATATCAACCGGAAGCTTATGTGTCTTTGGAGCCTTCGGGCTGTAATATTTTTCATTGTCGCGAATCCAATAAGGTTTATTCTTCCATTTTTCAATGCGGTCTTGATTTTCCTTCACCCAGTTATTAAAGGATGACGGTGTTTTCCATATTGTGCCTTCTGTTTTTATGCTTATAGGATCTCCAGCAAGAATTTGATTCTCTATTTGATCATATTCTTCATCACTCATCATTTTAGGAACCTGGTAGCACAAGCAGTTTGGATGCCACCCTGTAAACTTAAAATCCTTTGGATATTCGCCCGCAAGTGGGTCACACATGTCAAACCGTGGATGATTTCTTGAAAGTTTAATTTGAATACCGATAACAAATGGCAGGTTTGCCCACCTTTCATGATCAGCGGTTCTATATGCGATATTATTTTCGGTTCGTGTAAGTCGGAGAGCATTTTTAAAACTTGATCTGTAAATTCCTCGACCAGGATGGTAATTTTTTGCTGCTTTGGATAACTGTAGTTTATTTTCCGAATCCCTCACTCTTCGGAATAACCGGTCAGGTTCATTCAAGTATTGCTTTGTTTCTTTCGCTATCTCTGCAGCTGGCTTCCCCTCACCAATTCCTAATCCTAAAGATCCTTCCAGCTGAGTTTTAAAAGGGTCCAGAGTTTTCCATACACGATCACTCAGATTCATGCCCTTCTCGGTTCGATGAATAAACTTTTCAAGAGCTTCCTTATTCGGATTATAGTAAACGGCATTTGCATTTTTCTTCAATCTCTTTCCCGCTAATCTATGATCAATAAGAAGTTTGTTTTTCTTGTTGCTTAGATCCCATGATGTTTCAATTCCGTTGACTATAGTAGTGTAAATGCCAGCGTGCATTTTCTTCAGCACCTGGTCAACCTTTTTTTTCAAAGCAGGGAATGCCGATAGCGATATTACTTTACCATTCCATGGAAGAGAGACGGCTGAGTAAACAATTTGCTGAATGGAGTCTTCAAATATTTTTTGGATGCGCTTATTTGCGGCAATGATATTTTTTAAATGCTGTTGCTCATATTTATCATCGATATCAGCCATTGCGTTTTTTAACTGTAATTGAAAAGGTCCCTTTGACCTCAATGATTTTTAGTTTGTCTACATATTCCTTCGTACCGTTGGAGTAGGAGTAGTAGATGAAGTTCTCATCTTCGGACCGGACTGGAGTTTCCGGATTTGTTAACACATTTTCTTTTTTTACGGTTTTTTGCATGTACTTAATAAGAAATCTGCCCAGCAGCATCTACCAGGCAGATCAATAATGAATAAGATGAAATTTATTTCAGGAAATCGGCAAGGAAATCCTTTGAAGGCCTGACGCCGCTATCTGTATGAAACACCGGTGATGCCCCACCAGCTTCGGTGAAATACCTGTGATGTTCAATAGCGGGTTTGGCGCCATTTGGAACATGCTGTATTTCTACGCGGTTACTGCCTTTAGAGTACTTCCCCGCTTCGCCTTCCGTGAATCCAGCTTTGGTGAGTTCACCCACCAGGTTGAATTTACTTGCCGAAGGTTTTGCTGCAGCCGCTTTTTTAGGAGCGGATTTACTTTTTGCCATCTGATTTAAGAATTTAAAAGGTTGCCAAATTATTTACTTCACAGGCTCTTTATCAGCCAGGAAGGTTTTTAGAAAATCGGGTGAAGGATCATCACCAGTATTGGTGAATGAGAGAACTTCCTTTCCTTCCAAAAAAGTGATGTGTTTTGAGGTGCCACCTGCATTAGGATGAAATTCCAGTTCTACTGATTTATCACCTCTCACAAATTTTGTTTTTGTCCTTCCGGAGCTGAGGCCATGAAAACCGACGCTGTGATTTACGTCAGTTACTTTTTTGCCGTCCTTATCAACTTCTTTAAAGCCGGCATCGATTAATTTTTTAGTAAGCATGATTTAAAATTTATGGGTTAGTTAATTGTTTACAGATTTTCATCCAGGGCGCCGGTTGATTCAGACTCCTCTTTCATTGTTTCCAGCTCTGCATCCGCATCTTCAACCAATGGATTTCTTTTTACAGCAGTTTTCTTGCTCATAATACTTCCGCCTCCAGTCGCAGTGGTAAGAATGTCCACTGTCTCCTTATCGTCTTTAGGCAGATAGTATTCGAACTTAGGTTTGATGCTAAGTGGTAGTGCTGGCTCAAGCGCCATATTCAGTTTTGCAAGCGCTGATTTGATGTAATTGATCCTGCGCTGAATTGATTTTCCAAATATTCCTTCTTTGCGCGATGCTTTCAGGTGAGCTCCCATGAACAGCATCTTTAAAGCAATGCCGCTATAGGTGCCAAGAGATTTCATTTGTTCAATCGAAATATCTGGAGTATCCGTCATGTCAAAAATCAAACTGCGCAGGTTATTATACTCGAGCTTTATGCTTTCCGGTGCCTGGTCCCATGTTAGATAGCTTGCTTTGGCGCCATTCTTTCCAATAAGAACCTTACCGCGCTCACCCTTTTTGGCAAACCCTTCAACGTCACCTTCAACAAAAACCATTGGGCTTCCGAAATAATCGTTGGAGTCACCATGGTTGCTTATGAGTAGCTCCTTACGACCAATCATCTCCTGCACATCACTCCATTCAGTAGTTGGTTGGCTGTAATAGATCACAGGGATCTTCCTTACCAAATTATCCTTTGTGGTTACTGTCCATTCTGTGTCAGAATTTCTTTTTGTTGCCAGGTAAATATTGTCATTGGTATAAATCTCGATGTACTCATTTACGATATCAGCTTCTTTCAAATTGTAGGATCGTGCAAAAGCAACCATGTCCCCCACTTTATTGAACACAGGGTATAAGCTATCGCCTTTGCTGTTGGCCAGGATCTTCATGCGAAGTCTCACCGCTACTTTCTTGCCCTCGAATTCGGTAGTAATTTTTTCATTAGGGGTATCCTTCCAGTAAATAGGGTCCGCGGCTTCATTGTACCAGAGTTCCGCTACTTCCGTTTCTGACATCATGATCTCTGCCAGCTCCATGCTGTCATAATCCAGTTTATTATCATCCCAAATCTTTTGAACAAGGAGGACCAAGTCTTTTTCTACCTGCGAGACAGGATCGGACTTTAGTTGAATGGCATTGCCGCAAAGGAATGCAGCTGCAAGACCAACAATTTTCTTTTGTACTGGTATGGACAACCTGGTGACCGGTTCCAGTGTGGTACCATCATCTGTTTCAACCAGCTTATCAGGCCTTATCGCTTTGTCATGAATAGAATGGAGCTTTGGATCATATTCCTTTTTAATATCTCCGTAATTGAAGGGAGGCCTGGAAGCAACGATCTGCTCCTTCAGCTTTCTGAAGTCTGTGGTGACAAGCTTTTTTAATTCTTCCAGTTCCATTTCTTATGTGGTTACAGGTACAAAAGGATTTTCTGTGAACAGTGCAACAGGTGGCATGCCTGTGCCAGTGATCGATAAATAAATACAGCCGGTCCTTGCAATCTCTTCGAGATCTTCTTTTGAAAATGTCCACTTGCTGATAATTGCAGGGACTGTTATTCTCTGGTCTTCTACTTTAACAGGTCCTTTCCACACGCGCAAGCTGCTACACTGCTCATCAGTCATATTGGCCGGCTTGGTGAAAGTGAAATTGGCTTCAGGAAAATCTACTGGTAACATTTTTATTTCTGTTTATGTTTAAATTCTGCGAGCGTCAATGAAAAAATTCTGCAACATTTCTTCTTTTCTTTGGATTTGGATCTACATCAGGAACCGGATAAAAAGTGTTTGCAAGAGCGTCGGCTTTATCCGGCGATCGCTTAATTCTTTTTTTCAATTCTTCTTTATCCTCCAGCTGTATCCTGCCACTACTGTTAAATTTCCATTTGGTTTCCGTAAGCTCCTGCATGAGTTCATCATCTACTGGAAGACATGCATTGTTTTTACTATCCGGATTGAGCCAGTCACGTATTGCCCAATAGAGATAAGCCCGCATGTTCAGGAATTCATACTGTCCGGTCCTGTCTTTCAGCGGTAGCTCGTTCCACTCACCAGCTGCGCTAAATTTTACGCTATGGATCCTGCGTGGATCAATTTCTTTTCTTTCTGCTGCCACTTCCTGCAGGCGCGAATAAACTCCAGCTCCTTCTCCGATCGTGTCAAGAAAGGCTTGCGCATATACTCCGCTGAATGAATTGGTATTTGTCCTCAGAATATTTACCACAGTACCGGCAACCTGCATATGATTTGCAGTGCCTCCACCTTGCATGAGATCAAACTTTTCTATCAGATTTCCGTACCGGTGGACGAAGCAGCTGTTATCTCGGCCCATACCCGCGATATCAACACCAAGTCTAAGCGATTTTGTAAGTTTGGCAACCTGCGCTGTACTGCCTTTATTTCCGATAGCATCTGTGATGTTATCGGCCTGTGATTCCTGCCATCTTTTATTAGCAAGCTCAATCCATTCCTGGGGTACAAGCATGCCTTCACTGACTTTCGGAAAGAGTCCAAGGATCTTGATCCGGAACAGATCATTTGGTCGATAGGTTACATCTTCAAAAACGAAATCTCCTTCCACTTCATCGAATTCATTGGGTTGTATGATCGTACACCAATCAGTAATGCGGTCTTTCACCCATGTATAGTCTACCTGGCCAGGAATGAGGATCTTTTTTTCTTTGACGTTTGTAGCATTGAGAGAATTGAGCCGGAACTTTTTGAATGATGGGCTCTTCATTGCAGCTGCAGCATAACCTGTAGTAATATTGGGGTTGAATACGATCAGCAACCGGCTGTTACCTTGTAAGTTTCCCTCGATCGCATTGAACACTGGGTCTGGAAGACCGGTCGCTTCCGTTACGATGTAAAGGATGTTTGCAGCATGGTACCCGGACCAGCTCTCCACGTTTTTATCATCTGCTTTGAAACCGGTGAGAAACCATTCCTTAAAAGGTGTCTTGATATTATATCCCGAAAGTTCACCAGGTAGATAAATACTGTTTTGAAATATCCTGGTGAATTCGGGTACCATAATATCTTTTACCTGGCGATCAGTGGGTGCCGTCATGATCACCTTGGTATTAGCCACCAGATTACCAGCATCGTCCCACCTTGGAGTCAGATATAAAAAACAGATGCCGGCAACAGCAGCAACATAATCTTTCCCCCGAGCCGTTCCAGATGATACAGCAGTTTTTGGATTCACCTGCACTGAACGGAGAATCTCTTCCTGCTCATGATCCAGGTTTACACGCAGGTATTCCCTGGCGAACAAACACCAATCATTGATGTAAGATTCAAACTTTGCTATGGCATCCTTGCTGTACACTATTTATTGTTCGGGATATTCTTGTTATTATTTTTAGCGATCTGTCTCATAAATTCAATGAATGTATCTCCACCTTCATGCTGCAGGACCTTCGGAGCATATGCTGCAAATCTTTTATACAGTTTATCGGCGGCTGCAATCATATCAGTTTCTGTCGGCTCCTCCTCGATCGTGATCACCTCAAACGTCTTTTTTAGCTTGTTAAATGCAGGGATCTTTCTTTTCCTTCGGTACTCACCACGAGCGATCGCTGACATCTTAGCATCCAGTTCATGAACATCTGCGGTATCCTGAATCGCAAGCCGAATCTGCTCCTGCCGCCGTGCGATTCGCAAAGCTTCATCCTTTTCTTGCCTGCCCTGATCGATAGCTTGCTTTATGCCAACCTCCTGTAACATCCTGTAAACACCGACCCGGGCACTTTTATCACTCCGGCATTGTGGCCAGATCTTCTTGTAACACTGGATCTGATCATCCATGGTGATGGCATCGATCATAGCATTTACAAAGAGCTTTCTTTTACGATCGTGCAATATTTGATGCTTCTTTTTCTTCGATTTTTTCATTTAGCTTATTTCCCTCTGATCGTTAGTCTTGCTCCCGACCATTTGTCATTAAGCAGCTGATGTATATCTTTTTCCGCCTCGAGCATCTGCGATAGTGTGACGAATTCAATTTTAATAACCGGTTTATTACTTCTCGTAAAAGAGATTTGCTCCTGATCATCTGGTGAATCTTCCATTTGTGGTGATTTCAATCCATAAGTATTGAGATTCATGATCTCTACTTCAGAGCATATGGCTTCAGCAACTTCCGCCTCTTCAACATAGTTGTGTTTGGAAACAGTGTTATCCAGGATCTTGGCTTTTGCTCCCTGCTCCGAATTGATATCGAGATCAGTTCTTTTCACTACGACGATGGATTTGCCATCAGTTTCAATTTCAATCACGTTCTCAATGCCTAGCTCTGAAGCCTTCTCCATTGTTTTATTACCGGCGATCATCACTCCATTTTTATCTGCAAGCAGTGATCTTCCCAGGCCTGTCTCGCGAATAGACCTTTCCAGCAGCGACATGCCGAATGCAGATCCGCGGTTGATATTTTGTGGATCAAGCGTGTAATCTGTTACCTTGTTATGTTGTATGGGCGTTGACAGGCAGGGTAAC
>CAZCKF010000092.1:0-9200 GCA_964499155.1 uncultured Chitinophagaceae bacterium | reverse complement strand
AGAATGACCTTCCTATGAGTGTTGAATTGCCCGAAAAAATTGTAGTGAAGGTTACCTATAGTGAACCAGGACTTCGCGGCGACACAGCAACACGAACGCTGAAGCCAGCAACTGTAGAAACAGGAGCAACCGTAATGGTCCCGCTTTTTGTAAATGAAGGAGAAATGATCAGGGTGAATACAAAGACGGGGGAATATGTAGAACGCGTAAAGTAATTACAAGCACCTTTGAGGTGCTTTTTTGTTCAGGTTGAATCGAAACAATGAGAATCCCTATCTTAGTCTGCCTGTTTAACCAAAACCAACGTTAAATTGAAAAACATGGATTTCAAGCAAATACAGGAATTGATAAAAATTATCAATAAATCCAACATTGGAGAATTAACTGTAGAGCAGAAAGATTTCCGCATAACGATCAAACAAAAGGAAGATAATATACAGGTGCAGGCACCCGCATACAATTATCCTCAACAGGTTTATGCGCCACCACAGCAACAAAATTTTCAACCACAACAGCAATCCACGCAATCTTCTTCTGGTACAGGCGGCGGCGATAAAGCAAAAACACCTGATGCTGCATCCAGCAATTACGTTACAATAAAAAGCCCGATGATCGGCACATTCTACCGTCGACCATCACCTGATAAACCAATTTTTGTTGAAGTTGGAGATGAAGTCAGCCAGGGCAAAGTAGTTTGTATCATTGAAGCGATGAAGCTTTTTAATGAAATTGAAAGTGAAGTAAAGGGACGCATTGTAAAAGTTTTGGCCGAAGATGCTTCACCTGTTGAATATGATCAGCCGCTGTTTCTTGTTGATCCGAGCTAGAGACTTACTTTGAACATTCCTAATTCCTCAGTGCCTTAACATGTTTAAAAAAATACTCATAGCAAATCGCGGCGAAATCGCATTACGTGTGATAAGAACATGCCGCGAAATGGGCATTAAAACCGTTGCCGTTTATTCTACTGCTGATCGCGATAGTCTTCACGTAAAATTTGCTGACGAAGCTGTTTGTATTGGGAAAGCACCGAGCAGCGATTCTTACCTTAATATTCCACATTTAATGGCTGCTGCAGAAATTACAAATGCAGATGCCATTCACCCCGGATATGGATTTCTTGCGGAGAACGCGAAGTTTTCGCAGATATGCGCAGATCATAACATCAAATTCATTGGCCCCACGCCAGAAATGATCAATTCGATGGGAGATAAGATCACGGCCAAAGAAACGATGATCAAGGCGGGAGTTCCGGTAATTCCCGGAAGTGAAGGATTGCTTTCAAGTCTTGATGAAGCAAGGTCAATTGCAAAGAACATGGGCTATCCTGTGATCTTAAAAGCAACTGCAGGTGGTGGTGGTAAAGGAATGCGCATTGTTTGGGAAGATGGTGAAATGGAGCGTGCGTATAATACAGCGAAAGCAGAAGCAGGTGCTTCATTCAAAAATGATGGGATCTACATGGAGAAATTTGTGGAAGAGCCCAGGCATATCGAAATACAAATTGCAGGTGACAGGTACGGACGTGTATGTCATTTGAGTGAAAGAGATTGTTCCATTCAACGCAGGCACCAGAAACTTGTTGAAGAATCACCTTCTCCTTTCATGACTCCCGAATTGCGACATAAAATGGGCGATGCTGCAAAAAAAGCGGCATCAGCAATCAATTATGAAAGTGTTGGTACGGTTGAATTTCTTGTCGATAAGCATCGCAATTTCTATTTCATGGAAATGAATACCAGGATCCAGGTAGAACATTGCGTGACGGAAGAAGTAATCAATTACGACCTGATCAAGGAGCAAATAAAAATTGCGATGGGTGAAACCATCACCGGGCATGATTACGAACCACAAATGCATGCCATTGAATGCAGGATCAATGCGGAAGATCCGCATAATGATTTCAGGCCATCTCCCGGTCGAATTACAGTGTTGCACCAGCCAGGAGGACATGGTGTTCGTGTTGACAGCCATGTTTACGCAGGTTATGTGATCCCGCCCTATTATGATTCGATGATTGGAAAATTGATTACTGTTGCAAGAACAAGGAATGAAGCAATTGATACCATGTACCGCGCTTTAAGTGAATACGTGATCGAAGGAATAAAAACAACGATCCCTTTTCACCTGCAATTGATGCAGGATGAAAGATTCCGAAGCGGAGATTTCAATACGAAATTTCTCGAAGGCTTTGTGCTGAAATAATTATAAAATGAAAAGACTGTTTTTGTACGCACAATGACCTGCTGACTTCTCAAACACTGGAAGGTCACGACATTTCACATCCATTGCAGGTAGGACATTCTGACCTGCATCGAATGAAAAAAGGTGGCCTGGATGTGCAATTCTTTTCTGTATGGACAGGAGAAAAACCACGAAGAAGCAGTTTTTATGCAGATGCTTTGGAAATGATCGATTCACTCGAAAGAATCACACTACGCAATTATGATCGCATGACGCTTGCAACCACGTACAAACAAGTCAGGCAGGGATTGCGCCAGGATAAACTTGTTGCATTGATCGGTGTTGAAGGCGGACATATGATCGAAGCGGATATGGAAAAATTTATGGACCTGTATTCCCGGGGCATGCGTTATTTAACACTAACATGGAACAACAGTCATGAATGGGCGAGCAGTGGTGAAGATGAAACACTGAGGCCCGACAGTTTAAAACAAAAAGGACTTTCTCCTTTTGGAAAAGATCTAATTCGCAAAATGAATGAACTCGGTGTGATCGTTGACCTTTCACATGTTGGAGTTCAGACTTTTTACAATGCATTGTCTGTTACAACCAAACCAGTCATGCTTTCCCATAGTTCTGTTTATGCGATCGCACCTCATTTCCGTAATATAAATGATGATCAGATCCGGGCTATTGGAAAAAACAATGGAGTGGTTTGCATAAATTTTTATTCCGGTTTTATTGACAGTGCTTTCACAAATAAAATGACCGAATTGCAGCGACGTGACAGGCGACGAATTCAGGATTCACTACGCACTTACCACGATGCAGCGAAAATGAACGAAATATGGCGCCAGTATTTTGAATCTGCATTGCAGCCTTTTTTGCCTGATGTAAGCGATGTAGCTGACCACATAGATCATGTAGTAAAAATTGCAGGTGTAAATCATGTCGGCATTGGTTCCGATTACGACGGCATCAGTTTTCCACCAAGGGGGCTTGAAGATGTAACAACTTATCCCAATCTCACTGCAGAATTGGTCCGCAGGGGATATTCGAAAAAGGATATAAAGAAAATTCTTGGAGGAAATGTGTTGAGAGTAATGAAAGAAAATCTTCCAGCAAACTAAAAGGTTTCGTTAATGGAGATTTCACCTTTCACTTTTCACCTTTGACCCTAAAATAGTGAAATGTGAAAGGTGAAAGGTGAAATCTCCACCAAAGATCATTTACCGTAAAAAGAGCATCTCCCGGTATTTCGGAAGCGTCCACAGAGTATCGTCCACCATTAATTCCAGTTTATCTGCATGATACCTGATCGAGTCAAAGTATTTTTCCTTTACTTCAAAACAATATGCGATCGCTTTTTCGCGGGTATCTGAAATTGTATTGGTCTTCTTTCTGGCTTCGATCATTTTTTCAACACAATCACTCAGGCTGTTGATGTGTAATGAAATTTCTTCCAGGATCTGGCGCTGGTTAGCATAGGCTGATTCAGCAAGACCCACTTCTTTTAAACCACGAATATTATTTACCAGCAAATTCTGGTAACGGATCGCAGCAGGTAAAATATGGCTGCTGGCAATCTCACCCATCATTCGACCCTCGATCTGAACTTTTTTAATATACTTCTCAAGTTCAATCTCGTGCCTTGCTTCCAGTTCAGCATGCGAGTAAACATTATTCGACTCAAACAATTTTTTTGCTTTGTCGGTCACCATCGCATCAAGAGCGTTTGGTGTTGTTTTTACGTTTGGAAGTTTTCTGCGTTCAGCTTCCTTTTGCCATTCTTCACTATATCCATCTCCTTCAAATAAAACTTTTTCACTGGCAACGATATATTCACGGATCACATGCATGATCGCGATTTCTTTTTTCTCACCTTTTTCAATCAGGGCATCCACATCTTTTTTGAACTTCTTCAACGTTTCGGCCATGATGGTATTCAAAATGGTCATTGCATTTGCGCAATTCGCTGATGAACCCACCGCGCGAAATTCGAATTTGTTGCCTGTAAATGCGAATGGTGATGTCCTATTCCTGTCTGTATTATCCATCAACAGTTCAGGAATGCTCCTGTGAATGTCAATCTTCAACATGCTCTCATCCTGTTCATCCATTTTTTCAGAAACTCTTTCTTTCACATCCTGCAAAACCTTGGTAAGGTATTGCCCAATGAAAACAGAAATGATGGCAGGTGGAGCTTCATTTGCACCAAGACGAAAATCATTTTGCGCTGAAGCAATAGAAGCGCGCATGAGATCGGAATAATCATGCACAGCTTTGATTGTATTAACAAAAAAAGCAAGGAACATGAGGTTTGTCTTCGGCGTTTTGCCTGGTGCAAGCAGGTTCACGCCCGTATCTGTCGCCATGCTCCAGTTATTGTGCTTACCACTTCCGTTAATGCCCGCAAATGGTTTTTCATGAAGCAATACGCGAAGCTTGTGTCTTGTTGCAACGCGACTCATTACATCCATCAACAATGTATTATGGTCTACTGCAAGATTCACTTCTTCAAAAATCGGCGCACATTCAAATTGCGCAGGAGCCACTTCATTGTGCCTCGTGCGCAATGGAATACCAAGCCTGTAGGACTCCGCTTCGTAATCACGCATGAATGCGTAAACACGTTCCGGGATAGAACCGAAATAATGATCTTCCAATTGTTGCCCTTTTGCAGGACCATGTCCAAATACTGTTCGGCCAGTCATCAACAGATCAGGTCTTGCATTATGAAGCGCTTCATCAACAACGAAATATTCCTGCTCCCAACCGAGTGTTGCAGTGACACGTGTAATATTCCTGTCAAAATAATTACAAACATCAACAGCTGCATGATTCAATGCTTCAAGTGCTTTCAGTAATGGCGCTTTATAATCAAGTGATTCACCTGTATATGAAACAAATATTGTGGGAATGCAAAGCGTGGTTCCCATTCCGATCTCCATAATAAATGGCGGGGATGAAGGATCCCATGCAGTATAACCACGCGCTTCAAAAGTTGCGCGAAGTCCACCGCTTGGAAAGGATGATGCGTCAGGCTCCTGTTGGATCAATGCATCACCATCAAAAGTTTCCATTGGTGATCCATCACTTTTTATGGTAAAAAATGAATCGTGTTTTTCTGCAGTGCTTCCAGTCAATGGTTGAAACCAGTGTGTAAAGTGCGTGACGCCTTTGCTTTCCGCCCAGGCGCGGATCCCATTTGCAATCTGGTTTGCCATATTGCGGTCAATCTTTTGACCTGCACGTATAGAACCCATAAGGCTTTTATAAGCCTCATCAGCTAAAAATTGCCTGGCTACTTTATGTGTAAATACATTTTCTCCAAAAATGGCTGTAATGCGAGGGGATGCTTTTACAGCAGTATTATTAACGTTTGCGAGATTATTGATTGCATTAAATCGAAGGGACATTGAAAAAAATTTAAGTAGCAAAACAAACCTTTTTGGGAGGAGCAGGCAAGTTTTTTTAAAGAAACCCTTCGGAAAGTGATGAATTGTGGAAAATAAATGGATAATTCTTTAAAAAAGAGCCCCTTTAAAGGCAGGTTGAGGGAAAAACTTAAATATTATCATTTTTTTTAATATTGATTTTCGCGAAACGCGTCACCCTGGACCAATCGATCATGCATAGCATGGGGATGCAAGCGATCGGCAGGATAATACTTCGATACCGAACAATGGCACCCAGGAAATGAACCGTGTAGCCAATTGATAACAAAACCGCGATGGAAAAGAAAAAACAGAATGGTATAAAGGCCGATTGATTTGATGCATCCCTGTACTTGAATACGAAAAACAATATCAAAAGAAAAAGAAGCAATTCAATTTCCAACGCTGCAGCAAGTGACAAAAGATCTTTGACATCTTCTGGCAATGGACGAATCGTTGAATTGACAAACGCCTGAGGTGTATTGCTTAAAAATCCTGCAACAGTCGGTTCGAGTTTTTTGAATGGCACTTCATATCCACCCGTAAGTTTCATGAATTCCTGTTGCTTATTGGAAACTGCGGAAGGAAGATCAAGTGAAGGATGAAAATATCTTGACGCAAAGAACAGTACTGTGAAAATCAAATAACATACAGCAGTGGTAAGCCATTTGTTTTTTCCGAAATAAGAAGCGATAATCCATGCAATCACTCCGGGTAGAAGTAATACAAATACAAAATTTCTTAAGAAGAGAACGAGCAGTAAACCAAAAATGATTGCAAGAATTCTAACGAATCCAAATTGCTTGTTTTTTATTCCGAAATAAACATGATACAATACAAGTGCAATTCCCAAAAAATTCAGTCCCTCCTTATGAATGCCGGATGTCCAATAGAGAAATGATGGCAAAAACAAGCCGCACATGATCAGCATTTTTTTCCCGGGAAAAACATCATTCATTACCCTGAATAAAGCGATTGCGCCGAACATGCTGATATATGAATAAAAAATAACATTCACATAATAATATCCAAAGCTGAATACATCAAAGATTGCTACCAGCTTGATCATCAGGTTTGCTTTCAGATCATTCCAGAATGAATTGGTGCTGGAAAAAAAATTTGACCAACCGTGATCGTATGGATTGGCAAACACAGTTCCAAAAAATTCACCCGGATTTGATTTCAGTACTTCATATTCCTGCAAAGCATAATAATAAAAACTCCATGTGTCCACCATTTGTGCTTTGTTGCCATAATAAACGCCAATCCAACCATAAAAGATTCCAGCCATTACTTTCAAGAGAAAAATAATGGTCAATTGTCCTTTCGTAAGATCTGTTTTGAAAAAACCTGTTCGCGTAACAAACCAGATAAACAACATCAGGTATGATACAAAAAGGAGATACTGCAAGCGGAGGGTTTATAGTGCAATAATAACACGAATTAAAGGAATCATTACACGGTTTAAGACGGATTACTCGGATACGTTAGAAATGATTTGAAAGTGTTTTATTTATTCGAACATTCCTGCGCTTGTTTTTTTTAAATAATCATTTTTGTTGAAATCGATAAACGGATGGTTATGAATTTGAGGCGAAGAGAAGAGAATTTAAAAGAGAAAGAGAAAGAGAAAGAGTATGAGTATGAGGTCAAAAAGGAAGATCTATTCAGTAATTACTGTTCAAACAGCCTTGAACATCTCCGTGTAATCCGTCTTAATTCGTGTAATCAGTCTTTTACTACTTTTGGACCCTTACATTACATCATGGAAATAACTGTTGAAACAGCGAAACAACTGAGGCTTACTGAAGAAGAGTTTGAACTGATTAAAAAGAAATTGGGCCGTACGCCAAATTTTAATGAATTGTGTGCTTTCTCTGCGATGTGGAGTGAACACTGCAGTTATAAGAATTCGATCAAATGGTTGAAAACATTACCTCGAGAAGGTGGAAGAATGCTTGTAAAAGCAGGAGAAGAAAATGCGGGTTTGATGGATATCGGTGAAGGACTTGGTGTTGTTTTCAAAATTGAATCACACAATCATCCCTCTGCAATAGAACCATTCCAGGGCGCCGCTACTGGTGTCGGTGGAATTCATCGTGATATTTTTACAATGGGTGCACGTCCCATTGCTGCATTGAATTCGCTTCGTTTTGGAAATCTTGAAGAAGACAAAACACAACATCTTCTTGCAGGCGTTGTGCATGGCATTGGACATTATGGAAATTGTTTTGGTGTTCCCACTGTTGGTGGAGAAATATATTTCGAACAATGTTATCATACCAATCCGCTTGTAAATGCAATGAGCGTGGGCATTGTAAAAGCGGGTGAAACTGTTTCAGCAACTGCACTCGGAAAAGGAAATCCTGTGATGTTTGTTGGAAGTGCAACAGGAAAGGACGGAATAGGAGGTGCATCGTTTGCATCTGCTGACATTACTGAAGAAAGTACGGAAGAATTACCTGCAGTACAGGTTGGAGATCCATTCCAGGAAAAAAAATTACTTGAAGCTTGCCTTGAAGTAATTCAAACTGGCGCAGTTGTCGGCATGCAGGATATGGGCGCGGCAGGTATTATTTGTTCCACTGCTGAGATGAGTGCAAAAGGTGGTGTTGGAATGCGCATTGATTTGGATAAGGTTCCGGCACGTCAAAAAAACATGAAGCCCTGGGAACTTCTTTTGAGTGAAAGCCAGGAACGCATGCTGCTTGTTGCCTTAAAAGGACGCGAAGCAGAAGTTCAGCAAATTTTCGAAAAATGGGATTTACCATGCTCAGTAATTGGTGAAGTAACAGATACCGGGCAATTGCATTTTTATATGCAGGGAAACCTTGAGGCAGATATTCCAGCGCATGAACTGGTTCTCGGTGGAGGAGCTCCACAATACGAAAGAGAATATCGCGAACCTTCCTACTTTAAAAAGATCAAAGCATTCAATCCGGAGACAATAGCTGAACCGAAAGATCTCAGAGAGGTTGCAGAAAAAATTATAACACTTCCAACAATAGCATCCAAACGCTGGATCTATAATCAATACGACAGCATGGTGGGAACGGTGAATGGATCAACCAATGAACCGTCAGATGCATCCATTGTTGTGATCAAAGGAACGAATCGTGGTCTTGCAGTGACTGTCGATTGCAACAGCCGATATGTGTATGCTGATCCATATAAGGGCGCAATGATTGCCGTTAGTGAAGCTGCGCGAAATATAGTATGCAGCGGAGGTGAACCACTTGGTGTAACAAACTGTTTGAATTTTGGAAATCCTTATGACCCCGAGGTTTATTTCCAGTTTGTAAACGCGATAAAAGGAATGGGTGATGCATGCAGGAAGTTCAATACCCCGGTTACCGGGGGCAATGTGAGTTTTTATAATCAGAATCCTGATGGACCTGTATTCCCAACACCCACAATTGGAATGGTTGGTCTGGTAGATAACCTTAATGAAAAACGAACACTTTCATTTTCAGGCGAAGGTGATTTTATTTATGTTATCGGAAAATTGGTGAACGACATCAATTGTTCTGAGTACCTGCATAAGATACATGGTGTAGAATTTTCACCTGCTCCTTATTT
>CAZCKF010000091.1:0-9224 GCA_964499155.1 uncultured Chitinophagaceae bacterium | reverse complement strand
GGGCCGCAGCAGCAGAACCAATCGATGTGAGGAAAACCTTTCTATCCATCATTAAAATTATTGATAATCAAATGCAGTTGTATGGTTTACAATATTTTTGACCCGATTTTAAGATATGGAGAAAGAATTTAAGCGATACCTGGTCACTGCAGCGCTGCCCTATGCGAATGGTCCGGTTCATATTGGCCACCTGGCTGGATGTTATGTACCCTCAGATGTGTATGTCCGTTACCAAAGGGCCCGAAAACGGGATATCCTGTTTGTCTGCGGAAGTGATGAACATGGCGTACCTATCACGATCCGGGCAATGAAGGAAGGAATTTCACCTCAACAGGTGGTTGATAAATATCATGCGCTGATCAAAGACAGTTTTCAGCGGATGGGCATTTCATTCGATATCTATTCACGCACATCGAATCCCGTGCATCATGATACCGCGGCTGGTTTTTTCAAAAAACTGTATGACGATGGTTTATTTGAAGAAAAAGAAACTGAGCAGTTTTATGATGAGAAAGCAAATACGTTTTTGGCTGACAGGTATATCACGGGAACTTGTCCAGTTTGTAAAAATGAAAACGCATATGGGGATCAATGCGAAAAATGTGGATCATCGCTGAGCCCTGAGCAATTGATCAACCCGCGTTCAACCTTGAGTGATGCAGTACCGGTGAAACGAAAAACAAAGCACTGGTATTTTCCATTACAGCAATATGAACCTTTCCTGAAAAAATGGGTGCTCGAAGAACACAAGGATTGGAAAAATAATGTGTATGGCCAATGCAAAAGCTGGCTGGATAATGGACTGCAGAGTCGCGCAATGACACGCGACAGCAACTGGGGCGTCAAAGTTCCTTTGCCAAATACTGAAGGAAAAGTTTTGTATGTATGGTTTGATGCGCCGATTGGTTATATATCTGCAACAAAAGAACTCACACCGAAGTGGGCAGACTACTGGTGTAAAGATGATACGAAGCTTGTTCATTTTATCGGGAAGGATAATATCGTGTTTCATTGCATCATTTTTCCGGCAATGCTGAAAGCACATGGAAATTTTGTATTGCCTGACAATGTACCTGCGAATGAATTTCTCAATATAGAAGGTGATAAAGTTTCAACAAGCCGCAACTGGGCTGTGTGGGTGCATGAATACCTCGATGCATTTCCCGGTTGTGAAGATGTATTGCGTTATGTGTTGTGTGCAAATGCACCGGAAACAAAGGATAATGATTTTACCTGGAAGGATTTCCAGGATCGCAACAACAGTGAGCTCGTTGCAATCTTTGGCAATTTTGTTAACCGCACGTTTGTGTTGATGCACAAATTGTGCAATGGAAAAGTACCGAAGTTGCATGAGCAGGCGCTTGATCAATTGGATAAAACACTTTCATCAGATATAGCTGCTGCAAAAACGAACGTTGAAAATGCATTGGAACAATTTCGTTTCCGCGATGCTCTTTTTGAAGTAATTGATCTTGCGCGCAAGGGAAATAAATACATGCAGGAAAAAGAACCGTGGAAGAAAGCTGGTTCCGAAAAAACTGGTGTTGCAACCACACCCGAAAATCAGGTTTTGATTGACAACTGCCTGCATTTATGTCTTCAGTTGACTGCAAACCTTTCGATACTCGTCAATCCATTTTTACCAAATACGGCAAAGAAAATGCTGCACATGATGAAGGTGGTTGATAAAATGCTGGATTGGGATAATGCAGGGAAATTAAAATTACTAAGCGTTGGATACAGTCTCCGTGCACCGGAATTATTATTCAGAAAAATAGAAGATGCTGAAATCGCGGCACAGGTAGAAAAATTAAACAGCGGAAAGGTTTCAACTTCACCTTCTGCAACTAAACAGGAAAAGAAAATGGAAACAACTTCAGAGAATAATGCCAAATCACAAATCCAATATGATGATTTTGCAAAACTCGATCTGCGCGTCGGCACAATCACCGCTGCAGAAAAAGTAGAAAAAGCGGACAAACTACTGAAACTTGAAATCGATATGGGCAATGAAAAACGTACCATCGTTTCAGGCATCGCTCAACATTTCGATCCAAATTCACTCGTAGGCAAACAAGTTGTTGTTGTCGCCAATCTTGCACCAAGAAAAATGAGAGGGATTGAAAGTAATGGGATGATTCTAACGGCGGAGAATGCCGACGGCTCACTTAAGTTATTATCGTTGCAGGATGGAACAGAAAACGGCGCGGGTGTGAAGTGACCTTTTTCATTTCAAGATTTCAAGATTTCAAAATTTCAAGATTCTTTAGATCGAAGAGCCTGATTTTTTTGCGAATCTTGTTCGATATTTTCAAAAACAATTCTAAATAGTTTTTTGATTAAGATCAATCTTGGTATCTTTTTTAAAAATCTTCGACTAAAACCAGATACTTATTGAGGATGATTTCTCGATCTGGAGAATTTTGAAATCCTTGAAATTCTTGAAATCTTGAAATATTTGGAGCGCCTCTAAAAAACTTTACTTCTCCAGGTTACATAATAACCCGCTGCTTTTACTACTCTAATGCCGTCCTGACCAAACGGCCAATCAACCAAACGCAAATGTCTAAACAGTATGTATTCATATTGTTTGCAGCGGTTATTTCTATTATAACCGTACTATCCTGCAAACACGAAATTCTCAACCCAAACCCGCCCGGTGGCGGTGGCGGAACGGGCGGGGGTGGAACAGGACCGACTACTCCTCCTTGCAGTACCGATACCGTTTATTTCACCCAGCAGGTTTTACCCATCCTTATTTCAAACTGCTCGATGAGCGGCTGTCACGATGTGGCTTCACACCAGGACGGAGTGGTGCTGACGACTTATGAAAAGATCATGTCCACTGCGGAAGTAAGACCGGGCAATCCAAATGACAGCGAATTGTATGAAGTGTTGGTTGAAAATGATCCGGATGACAGGATGCCTTATAACAGGCCGCCCTTGCCACAGGATCAAATTGCACTCATCAGGAAATGGATCCAGCAGGGGGCAAAAAATAATTCATGTGTGAATGCATGTGATACAACAAATGTCACATACACAGCAACAATCAAAACATTAATCGCAGGTAAATGCCAAGGTTGTCACAGTGGTTCTGCACCGCAGGGGGGCATCGATCTGAGTACACACACAGGATTAAAAGCAAAGGTCACAGATGGAAGACTCTGGGGGGCCATTAATCATGCATCTGGTTTTTCACCGATGCCAAAAAACGGAAACAAATTAAGTGACTGTGAAATTTCGCAGATCAGGATCTGGATTGACAAAGGTTCGCCAAACAATTAATCATGAAACGCCTCATCATATTTATCATCATTGGTGCAATCGCATTCTCCGGATGTTATTATGACATCGAAGAAGAATTGTATGGAACAAAACCGTGTGATACAACAACACCGGTTACTTATTCGCAAACCATAACTGGGTTGTTGTCACAATATGGATGCAATAGTTGCCACGGCGGAAATGCGCCATCCGGCAATGTGAAACTCGATACATATACTGGCGTAAAAACGGTGGCAACAAATGGAAAACTTCTTGGAGCAGTTAGTCACGCTGCAGGTTTTTCACCCATGCCGCAGGGCGGCAATAAATTATCAGATTGTGATGTCAATAAAATAAAAACATGGATTGATGCAGGTGCATTACAAAATTAAATTCTGAATTATGACAACTAAAAAAACAATTCTGATTGTGGTACTTGTTGGTGCCGTAATCGCCGGAATACTTGCATATAAGGCTTACAACCAAAAAGTACCTGGTCTTGACAAACAGAAAGCTGATGTTACGCTCACTGCAGATCAGCTCATTAAAAAATTTGAAACCGATGAAGCAACGGCAAATAAGGAATTGCTGGACAAAGTAATTGCAGTGAACGGAACTGTTCGCAGTGTTGAACAATCGGCTGCAGGAGTAACTGTCATTCTCGGGGATGAAGGCAGTATGTCTTCCGTTCGTTGCAGCATGGATTCAACCTATTCGATACAGGCATCGCAAATACAACAGGGAAAATCAGTGGTGATCAAGGGCGCATGTACTGGCTTCAACACCGATGAATTACTAGGATCCGATGTAATACTCAACAGGAGTGTTATTGAAAAAATAAATGTATCACAGATCGCTAATAAATGATTTCGTCAAACAACATAAAAATAACAACCATGAAAAAGACATTCCTTATCGCAGCGATTTTTGCTGCTGCAGTTACCAATGCGCAGGACAAATATTTTACAAAAAGCGGAAGCATCACTTTTAATTCAAAGGCGCCGCTGGAAAACATTGAAGCAAAAAACAAAAGCGTTGCTGCTGTACTTGATACCAAGACAGGCAACCTGCAATTTTCTGTTTTGATGAAAGGATTTGAATTTGAAAAAGCATTGATGCAGGAACACTTCAACGAGAATTATGTGGAGAGCCATAAGTTCCCAAAAGCAGACTTCAAAGGACAGCTTGTAAATAACAGCGAAGTAAATTATTCTAAGGATGGCAGTTATCCTGTGAAAGTAAAAGGAAAGCTAACCATTCACGGTGAAACAAAAGAAGTGGAAACTACTGGTACAGTACAGGTAAAGAATGGCAAGGTTGCAGCGAATTCTGCATTCAATGTGCAGCTTACAGATTATAAAATTGAAATCCCGAAGTTGGTAAAGGATAATATTTCTAACAATGTGAAGATTGAGGTTGATTGCACCCTGGATCCCCTTAAATAGGATTAATAGGATTGGTTAAGGATTAGAGGATTAGAATTTTACAATCCCAGAGCAAACTTGTTTTTCCCCGCCTCGTCTTCCGCAGGGGACGAGGCGGATATAATTAGAAATTGAATTTTCCCCATTTAATTGCATATCATAACTCTTATATGAACAAATTACTCTGTATCCTGTTCGTTGTTTACTCAGTTACTTCTGCTCAAGCGCAGGACGAAGACCTCATGGATTTGCTCGGTGACGATGAAAAGAAAAAAGAATACGTTGATTACGCTTTCAAATCTTCACGCGTCATCATGTCTCACAGCATGGAATTCATTCGTCCTGGTGTACTTGACTTCAGGATACTTCATCGATTTGGCAATATCAATGACGGTGCATACGAGTTGTTTGGACTTGACAATGCAACGATCAGGTTGGGGCTGGACTATGGGATTTCAAAAAACCTGACTGCGGGAATTGGTAGAGGTACTTACAACAAAGAAATGGATGGATTTTTAAAATACAGGATCATTCACCAGGCAACAGGACCAAAATCACTTCCTTTTTCACTCGTGGGTGTAGGTGGCATTACCATGTCACTTTTAAAATTCACAGATACAACTAGGCAGAATTTTTTCAGCTCGCGGTTAGGATTTTATGGACAGGCAATTATCGGAAGAAAATTCAGTGAAGGACTGACGATCCAATTATCACCAACTGTTGTTCATCGCAACCTGGTAAGAACACCAGAAGATCCGCAGGACATGCTGGCGCTCGGCATTGGCACCCGAATGAAACTCAGCAAACGCATGTCACTGAACCTTGATTATTACTACAGGCTTAATCCGAATGAAGCTGATAATACAACAAATCCTTTTTCAGTTGGATTGGACATCGAAACCGGAGGTCACGTATTTCAGTTGCATTTCACCAATGCAATTGGAATGAATGAGCGCATTTTTCTTACAGAAACAACGAATCATTGGGACAAAGGAGATATCCAGTTTGGGTTCAATATCTCCAGGGCTTTTCAGATCAAAAAGAAAAAGCTTTAGTTAGTCAGTTTAGTTTTGGTAAACTGCCTCCAATTGGGGGCAGTTTTTTTTACTGTATAAAGTTTCCTACATTGGCGGCCCAATCACCCCCCTGCGTCAACTCCCTCATCCACTTTTTTGTAACCATCAATTAAACTTTTTATGAAACAAGTTTTCATGTTCATCGCTCTTGGCTGCCTGATCGCCTGCTCCAACGATGCCACTGTAAAATCAGAAACCAGTGATTCCACCGACCGCAAAAATGAAACGGCACTTAATTACCACACACCGATTTCGTATTCTTCAGATTTTAAAATTGGTGACAGTAAACACGCTCAAACCGTTCTCGATCTATGGAAAGCCTGGGATGCCGGGGATCTGAATTCGACTAAACAATTTTTCTCAGACAGCGTATCTATGTATTTCTCTTCAGGTGATTCAATGAAAGCCGTTCGTGATTCAGTGGTTGCAGGCGCACAATACGTCCGGGACCAGTTTTCCTCGATGAAAAGCACTATCCATGCGATCACCTCCTTGCGCAGTGACAAAAATGAAGACTGGGTAGCTGTGTGGGGTACTGAAGTTGGTACGGGAAAAGATGGAAAATCATCTTCACTCGAAATGCATGAAATATGGAAGTTTGATGATAAGGGAAGAGTAACCACCATGTATCAGTACGGACGGCCGTCTCCTCCTACTCAGAAATAACTCTATAAATAATTAAAATGAAATATCTGTTTTTTCTTTTTTCGATCGTGTTTTTCGCTTCATGCAACGATGCAAAAGTGGAATCGGCAACATCTGACAATGATTCTGCAAACAAATCAACTGTAAATCTTCCTTACCAGCCTGTATACGCAGCCGACTGGAAAATTGGAAATGAAAAAAATGTTGAAACTGCATTGAGGGTATGGAAGGCATGGGATGATGGCAATCTTGCCGCAGCAAAAGATGCTTTTGCTGATACCTTAACCATGGTACTTGCAGATGGACATACAATTTCAGGACAAATAGACACGATGCTTGCGATGGGTCAATCGGAAAGGGCTAAATTCTCGCAGGTACAAAGTCGCGTGATTACTTACATCCCGGTAAAAAGTGATAAAATGAATGAGGAATGGGTTTCAATCTGGGGTGTTGAGGTGAATACATCCAAATCCGGCAAGGTTGATTCAATGGGTTTGCAGGAAAGCTATCGGTTTAATAAAGACGGAAAAATAGATTTGTCACGTCAGTATCGTATGATATTAAGTCCTCCTGCAAACATGCAATAAGAAAATTCATTTTCGTAAACTTTATAAGCCACGTCTTGTTTTGACGTGGCTTTGTTTTTAGCTATTTTACGAGAATATTACGTTATTGAAAGTCTCTAATTTATTTAATATGAAATGTGCGGTTGTTGCAATACTGTTGGTAGTGTTATTTTTTGATACAAATGCGCAGGGAAAAAGCAAATCATTTAACAAAGAAATGCCTGCTAACGCAGGGACGATAATTTTAAAAGCGCTTTCAGATCCGGGAAAACAAGTATTGAACTTTGAAAATTTCAATTTATTGAACAAGAAAATATTACTTGACTTTTTTTTCGAACGTTGCGTGCCATGTGTAAAAGCATATCCATTGATGATAGATCTGCACAACAACAGGGACAGCAGTTATGTAATAATTGGAATTGATCCAATGCTTTCAGATACAGCGAGCATCAACAGTTATCTTTCTAAACATGGAATCAATTACCCGGTGATATATGGCAATGCAGCTTTTAACCTCGCGAAGCAACTCAATGTTACCGCGTTTCCAAGATTCATAATGATAAACCCCGGCGGTGAAATACTATTTTCAGAATTTGGTATTTCTCAGAAAAATTTCTTAAAGATTAAAGGGGAACTCAGGTCAACAAACAAAAATTAATTTTACTTACAAACTTCTAATTATACATCTGTGTAATCCCTGCATTTGCCGGCAGGCAGGCGTCTTAATCCCGTGTAATCCTCACTCAAAATCTTTCAAAGCCTCCAACCCAACCGTCTTGCGAAGACTATTCACATTTTTTTCATCTTCTATCGGGAAAAAAACAAATTTTCCCTGCTGCGCATCCCAATACTTTTGAGTGCCATATATCTGTTTCTTTCCCCTGTTTACAAGCACGCGGTCTTTCAAGGTTGCGAAATTGCTTAAGGGTATATCCCCTTTTTTGGCTGATGATTCCAGGTGAGGAAAATATTTTTCCATGATCTCTCTTGGCGCATGATCTATAATTAAAAACGCGGCATTTGCACCAAGACTTCCCACTTTGGATTTACTGGGCCAGCCAATCGAATCGAGAATGGATTGAAACTTCATCAATACCAGGGAGTCAGCAGTCCGCATTTTTTTCCATAGTGCATTCGCCAATGTGGTATCGTTATTTTTATATGCATTGCCTAAACGAAACCTGTAGTATTGATCTTCTTCCCACAACCTCGCAAGTTGTGCAGCATATTCAGGGTATTGGTATTTATTAAATGAATCCGATTGAATTTTATTTGCCTTTCTTAACAGCTTTTTCCACTTTGAATGTTTGTGAAGTGATTCCAGTTCCGGATCAATCCTGAGTTTGGAAATATTTATACCATTTTTGATCGCCTGGAAAAGAAAATCAAATGCCTGCCTTTGGTTGTCATTTAATGCATTACAAATGGCCGCGTTATATAGATCACGACCTGTTGGTGATTGAATTTTGAATGCATTCTTAAAATAATAAGTACATGAATCGTATTTCTTATTCTCGTATGCCTTTCCTGCCTTGAGCACTTCTGATTGATATGTTTGTCCCACAATCGCTTGCGAACTGAAGCAAAGCAAAATCATCACGCACACCTTATTCATAGAGATTCTTTTGAGAAATAAAACTAGTGATATGCGGGGTGTTACCTGTTGTATTTTTCGGACAATTTTGTGGTCGGTAAACGAAAAATCAGTCGGTAGCTTTTAACTTATATACACATATTGCTGATCGGGCGAGTATGAAAGGTTGCCAAAAAACTCCGAAATGTTTTTACCGGTCATTTCTTTAAATACCTTGGTCATATAGGGAAGGTCATAGTAATTATTTTCCCAGGCGATATTTCTTAAGCTCTCATCCTGGTGCTGGAGTTTTGTTTTTAAAGCCTTCCTGAATTGAGTAATTTTTCTGTATTCAACAGGTGACAGTCCTATGTATTGTTGAAATAAACGTTTTAGTGTTTTGGAAGATGTGCCTACATGATGAGCGATGTCCTCAACTTTTGAAAGTTTACCTGCTTCATTGATTTCAATAATAGCCTCTTCCAGGATATTATGGGAAAATGGGTTGAAAGTTTTACTTAATAATTTTTCAATAACATTCGCTGATTTTTCCAACGGTTGATCCATGCCCGGACCATTGGAAAAATCCGCGAGATCGTTTAAAAAAGAAGATGCGGGAACGAGTGTTGGATTATATTTTTTTAATAATTCACCAGGCGTTTCTGAAATGAAC
>CAZCKF010000090.1:0-9272 GCA_964499155.1 uncultured Chitinophagaceae bacterium | reverse complement strand
TGAATTTCACTGTGTCATCACCGAGTTGATTGATCTGCTTTGCAACACCGGCTGTTGAAACAGTAATCCTTCTCGGGCTCATTGCCAAACCATCGGGTGAAGTGATCTTGTCTATCGCACGCAATACATTTTTATAATTGAGCAGCGGCTCACCCATTCCCATGAAAACAATGTTGCTCAATTTCTTTTCAAAAACCTTTTCACTTTGCTGGTTGATCAGAACTACCTCATCATAGATCTCATCAAATTCAAGATTTCTTTTTCTGTCGATATAACCTGTTGCGCAAAATTTACAACTCAGCGAACAACCAATTTGAGATGACACGCATGCCGTTATCCTTTTTTCTGTTGGGATCAATACACCTTCAGCAAGATGTCCCTCATGCGTTTTGAAACGTGATTTAATTGTTCCATCAGATGAATATTGTGTAGCATCGATGGCCAGCGCAGGAAGTGTGAAAGTTTCGCCAAGTGTCTGTCTCAGTTCCTTTCCGAGGTTGGTCATATCGGCGAAACTGTGCGCATGCTTTTGCCACAGCCATTCATATACCTGCTGTGCGCGAAATTTCTTTTCACCAATTTCAGAAAAATATGCCTCCAGATCCGCACGCGACAATTGCCTGATATTTTTCCCCTTAGGAATGTTCATTGCGCAAAAATACGACGCACGCCCGTTCAACTGAAAAAGGAAATCATTTAACATGAACACTGCCCAAATAAATCTTCCACTGAATGAAACTCCAGGAAAAAAAGACTCACCGAATGTTGCCACATATTGGGACTCTGCTGCTCTGTCAGGAGTGCCCAATCCAAAATCAAAAATCTAAAATCAAAAATCTTATGTTGTTGTTTGTTCAGGTTGAGGCGTATACCTCAAATAAGGCTTTACAATCTTCACACCCTTCGGAAATTTTTTAATTGCATCTTCAGTTGACACCGCCGGCACCACGATCACATCTTCACCATGCTTCCAATCTGCTGGTGTGGCCACGCTGTGTTGTGCAGTTAATTGTAAAGAATCAATTACTCTCAACACTTCATAAAAATTCCTGCCCGTTGATGCAGGATAGGTGATCATCAATTTGATCTTTTTATCAGGACCAATAACAAACAATGATCGAACGGTAAAAGTTTCAGATGCGTTTGGATGGATCATTCCATACAGTGTTGCAACATTCCTGTCATCATCAGCGATCAATGGAAAATCCACATTACATGATTGTGTTTCGTTGATGTCATTCACCCAACCTTCATGCCTGTCAAGTGAATCAACACTTACTGCAAGCACCTTTACATTTCTTTTTTCAAATTCATTTTTAAGTAAGGCCGTTTTTCCAAGCTCTGTTGTACATACAGGTGTATAATCTGCGGGATGAGAAAATAAAACTCCCCAGCTATTACCGAGGTATTCATGAAAACTGATCTCACCGGCTGTTGTTTTTGCCGTAAAATCTGGCGCGACGTCTCCTAATCTTAATGACATAAAATTTCATTTTTAGGTGAAGAAAAAATAAGGCAGGCAAGAATCGTCTTCGAAAGGGGACATGAAGGTAGAAAAAAATTAAGGAGTGATTACTAATTTGGTGTTAATAGGTGCATGTTTCCCAAGCATGGCAGAAACTCCGCAATATTTGTTCATCGAAAGATCGATCGCCTTTCTGACTTTCTCTTCGTTTGAAGGCTCTGTTGAAATTTTATAAGTAAGGTTGAAATCAATGAATACGCGTGGTTCAGTATCCGTTTGTTCGGCTTCTGCTTCTATTTCGAAATTGGTAAATGCAACCCGCATTTTCTGAAGTATGCTTACGATGTCCATCCCTGTACACCCGGCAAGGGCTGATAACAACAGTGCTTTTGGATTAAAGCCTGTATCATTCCCACCTCCTTGTTTAGTTGTGTCAATGGCTATCACGTGATCACCTAAATGACTTTAAAAGCTCAGATCCTTTTTCCAGTTTGTAACCGTTTTCATCCTGCAAAACTAACGGAGATCGGTATACTCATGTTTCTTGTCCTGCAATATGTTGTTCAGCGACCAGGGAAATGTCTGAACGAACTGGTGCTGACGTACGGGACAATCATTCTTCATGCAGATTGCACATTGGGAATACAGGCAGCCATCTGAATGAACAAAAAGCTCAAGTGATTCTCCAAATTCCTTCCTGATCAATGCACCCAGGTCTTCGATTTCTATATGCGCTTCATTAACATTGAAATACCATGGAACTGTCAAATGGCAATCAACATGCAGAACTGTTCCATATTTTATTACGCGCAAATTGTGAAGGTCTACCCAGTTGTGTTTCCTGTTGGCAGTGAGCAAAGTGATCATCCTGTTCAAAAGAGTGATGTCCGCTTCATCCATAATACCCGCAATTGAACGCCGGATGATTTTATATCCCGTGTAGAGAAGGATCACACTGAAAATGATAGCGATCACACTATCGATCCATGGCTTACCTGTAAGAAATAAAAACAACAGGCCAATCAAGACACCTGCAGTTGTTAAACTATCAGCCTGCAAATGTTTTCCGGAGGCAGTTACTGCAAGCGAACCCGTTTTTTTTCCTTGCCTTACCGCCACCACACCCATAAAAAAATTAATAATTGCAGTAATGGCTACAAGTACCATACCCTCATCAAGTCTCGTAACTGGTACATTGTAGATCAAATGCCTGATCGCGTTATACATGATGATCACGGCAGCGGAAAAAATCAATGTGCCTTCCACGGCGGCTGAAATAAATTCAGCCTTTCCGTGACCATAGGGATGATCCTTGTCCCTGGGTTTTGCAGAAACATACAAACTGTACAGGCCAATAAAACCAGCTGTCACATTCACAATGCTTTCAAGAGCATCTGAAAGAATGGCAACAGACCGAGTGAGATAATAAGCCACGAATTTTGCAAGCAACAAAACAATGGAAACGACAGTGATCCATTTTTGAAGGCGTAAGTTTTGTTGCTGCGATGACAAATTTGATTTTAGATTTAAGATCGGAGATTTAAGATTTATTTGAAGATTTGATAATTTGAAGATTTGAAAATTCTCCAAATCGAATGTTCAATACTATTTTGTAAAACCAAACATCAGGGTGGTGCTCGAAGCTCGGAGCTCGGAGCTCGAAGCCTGCCTGCCGGCAAGGGCTGGCTTACAAAAAGTCATCATACCGTTGCTGAATATAATCCCAGTTCACCACTTTCCACCAGTTGGTTATATAATCTGCACGTTTGTTTTGATAGCGTAAATAATAAGCATGCTCCCATACATCTAGACCGAGCAATGGAAAACCCTTGAGTGATGAAACATCCATTAATGGATTATCCTGGTTAGGTGTTGAACCAACTCTTAATTTTTTATCACGGTCAACGATCAGCCATGCCCAGCCGCTGCCAAACTGATTTTTGCCTGCATCTGAAAACTGTGTTTTAAATGTATCAAATGATCCAAAGGATTCTTCGAGTGAAGTGAGAAGTTTTCCCGAAGGCCGATCATCATTGCGTGGCGACATTGATTTCCAGAAAAGTTCGTGGTTGTAGTGACCACCAGCATTATTGCGCATTTTGCTGGAGAATTTTGAAATTTTCTCAAGCACTTCTTCGAGTGGTTTACTAGTATCCACGCCTTCATTTCGCGCAGCATCTTGCAAATTGGTGGCATAACCTGCCGCATGTCGCGAATAATGAATTTCCATTGTAGTACCATCGATCGCTTCCTCGAGTGCATTAAAACTATAGGGCAATTGCTCCTGGTTAAATCCTGTACGCAATGTTTTACTGCTGTTTGATCCTTTGAGAATGCCACATGATGAAAGTAATGAACCAGTTGCGGTAAACAACACGCTCATTGCAGCACCTGTTTTAACTGTATTAGATAAAAAATCACGACGGGTCGATTGCATTGGTTCCATAATACAAAGCTTTTAAGAGTTTAAAGGTTATTGAAGTTAGCGCATTTGTAACCTGCGATCTTCTTTTCCAATCATCCTGCGCCAGCGTTTCCACGTCCGGTAATAAAATTCTTTATTGAAGAGCTGGGAGTCGCGCATGGCCTGCATGGTTATGAATAAGCCAACAGGTACCAGTAAAAAAGTAGAGAACCACATACCGGAAAATGGTGTCATTGCACCAGCCTTACTGAATTTCTCTCCCATGTTGCTGAGAAAATAAAATGCAATGAAAAATATAATGGCAAATACAAGCGGAGTACCCAGACCACCTTTACGAATGATGGAACCAAGTGGTGCACCAATCAGAAACAGTACCAGGCAGGCCACAGACAAGGTCAGTTTTCTATGCCACTCAATCTGGTGCATGGTAAGATCCTTTGTTCGCGTCTTAAATTCATTCGCAGTTATTTCATTGTTGACGCGTATGGTGCTGACCTTTCCTGCCGCGCTCTGGTTAACAATTGTTTTTAATGAATCGGGGATCAGTTGATCAAACCCTTTAACAACTGATACATTATTTTCTTTCCATCCACTATCGATTGCTTTTGGAAAGTAAAAAGAAGAAAAAACCTCTGCGCGAACCCGCGTACTCACTTTGTTCAGGTCGCGTTTAATCGAATCAATTGCCTTATCCAGTTGACGCATGCTAAGCATCCGTTGATTGTTCTTATTGACACTGTCTGCTGTGCGCGTAAATTGAAAAGAGCTGAGGTCAAATTGTTTCTTGTATTCATTAAAACCGAGTCTTACATATTCGGTGCTTTTATTTGCTGAATATCTTTCTCCTCTTTCTTCATAACGCCATCCATCCTTGAGATTAAATTCCAGGAACCTTTTATTGTCTGACATGCGCATCACACCACTTTTTGCCACAATGATATTATCCTGGTAGGTATTTGTTTGTTCATAAACAATTACATCGTGTATCACTGAATCTTTTTCCTTGCTTCCAACTTTTATTGCGAATCCACTGATCTTATCATAAAAAACACCCTCCTGCAGATCGAAAGCTGGTTTGGCAAAAACGATATCAACCAACAGCGTTCTCGATTTAAGGTTTGCAACAGGTATTACATTATTAGCAAACCAGAAAGCCACGCCTGCAATAACAATGGTGAGAAAGAACAGCGGGCGCATGAAACGCAGTAGTGAAATACCTGAGGATTTAATGGCAACGAGTTCAAAGCTTTCGCCGAGATTGCCAAATGTCATAAGAGAAGAAAGCAAAACAGCGAGCGGCAGTGCAAGTGGAACGAGTACGGCTGACTGGTACCAGATGAATTCAAAGATGACTCCTGTACTCAATCCTTTTCCGACAAAATCATCAATATACAGCCAGAAGAACTGGAGCACCAGTACAAACAGCGTAATAAAAAAAGTCGCGAAAAAAGGAGGAATGAACGACTTGATAATAAGTTTGTCAAGCTTTTTCACGATGGCAAATGTAAAACTTTCACCTGCGGAACTATCGCTTGCATTGAATGCAGATGTGATTTTAACAAAGAACCACGTAATGGAAAAGGCATGGCGGCTGTTGGAAGAAGTGCAACAAAAGATAACAGGACATGCAGAAAGAGAGAATTTTACAGAAGTAATCAGAGTACCCGCAAAGATTTCTAAGGGTGAGAGATACCAGGGGCTGCCATTCCTGGTGCTTGATTACCCTCGCATTTTTGAAAAGAATGACGTGTTTGCAATCAGGAGTATGTTCTGGTGGGGAAAATATTTTTCACAAACACTCCATCTTTCAGGAAAATACAAAATGCAGTTTGCTCCAAGATTAATCGCAATGCATACTTGGCTGCAGGAAAACAATTATTACATCAGCAGCGGCACTGAAGAATGGGAACATCATTTTGAACCGACGAATATGTTGCCAGTAAGTACAGATTTCAATGAATCATTTGCTGACAAAGCATTGAATGCTCCATTCATAAAAATTGGGATCCGGTTACCAATTGAATCATGGGAGGAAATGCCAGAAAAACTCAGTGCAAATCACGCAGCCTTATTAGAGCGGTTAATGTTTTAGCTGCCGATACGGTGAAAAAGGTCTTTTACCTGGTAATCCCAAAGACGGCTTTGATCTGCGATTTCCTTTTTTTCAGCAAAATCATTGATCACGAGGATTGTCTGGTTGGTTACTTCTGATTTTTCAATCCGGAATTCAAAATATTCGCCTTCGGGTGCGTGAGACCAGTGAAAACGTATAAATTTTTCTTCTTCGCTGTCTAAAACTTCAGCCTGTTCATCAGAGCCATTCCATGAGAAACTGAAAACATTATCGCGTTCATCTACTTTATCCGCAAACCATTCCTGCAATCCTGCAGGTGTTGATAAGAACTCATAAAGGATAGTGGGCGAGCATCTCACAGGAAATTCAAGGGTGTACAATTGTTTCTTACTCATCTTCTCTTGTTATAAATCTTGGTCAAGCGTGCAATTATAACAAAAAAGCTGAGCCCTCAAAATTTTAAGCATTATATTTTTAAGCCAATTTCTCTTGACTTGAAACAATAAAATAAAGGAATCTTGAATACGTTCTATAAACGGACAAGTTTTTTTGGGTCATATAGATGGAAGCGTTAATTTGCTCTGAAGTTCAACGCTTTCTGACTGGACATCAGGGACAATTGTGATGGGTTTTTTGGGAGATAACCAAAACTGTATTTATTCAATCACTCGTAAAATACCCATTTAACACCTACCTATGAGTATGCGTCAGCTAAAGATCACGAAGTCGATTACGAATCGTGAATCTCAAAGTCTCGAGAAATACTTACAGGAGATTGGAAAAGTAGAATTAATATCCCCTGAAGAGGAGGTAAAGCTTGCTCGCCTGATCAAGCAAGGAGACCAAAGAGCTCTCGACCGCCTCACAAAAGCCAACCTGCGTTTCGTAGTATCCGTAGCTAAGCAGTATCAGAACCAGGGTTTATCTCTACCCGATCTCATCAATGAAGGAAATCTCGGTTTAATTAAGGCCGCTCAGCGTTTCGATGAAACACGCGGTTTCAAGTTCATTTCTTATGCAGTTTGGTGGATCCGTCAAAGTATCCTCCAGGCATTGGCAGAACAATCGAGAATTGTTCGTCTTCCCTTAAACAAAGTCGGTTTAACCAACAGGATCCAGAAAGCCTACTCACAACTTGAGCAGGAGTTCGAAAGAGAACCATCTGCAGAGGAATTGGCAGAAGTACTCGAAATGGATCTTGAGGAAGTTTCAGCCACCCTCGGCATTTCAGCTCGTCACGTAAGTGTTGATACACCTCTTTCAGAAGGTGAAGAAAACACCCTCCTCGACGTTCTTGAAAATCCGAATGCTGAAAAAACCGATGGCCAGCTTGATCACAACGAGTCATTGAAGACAGAGATCGACCGCTCCCTGCAAACATTAACAGAGAGACAAAAGGAAGTGATCTGTTATTTCTTCGGAATCGGCGTGGATCATCCCATGAGCCTCGAAGACATCGGCGAAAAATTCAACCTCACCCGCGAACGCGTGAGACAAATCAAAGACAAGGCAATAACTAAATTAAGGACAACGAATAGATGTAAACTTCTACGCACTTATCTAGGATCATAATTAAAATAAACACGGATTAAGGCTTGATTAAGCTAGGATTTCACAGATAAATACAAATCCTTCCGTTGCTTTAAATAATAGAAAGCGGGTACAATCAAATGTGCCTGCTTTTTTTAAACACGGATTTGGGGGATTAAACTAGGATTTCACGGTTTAATACACCTACTTCCGTTGATCAAAATAAAAAGAAGCAGATACAGAAACTCGTATCTGCTTCTCTATTTTATATGCCTTTGACAAAGTAATCGGTGTTTTTATCAACTTATTACAGGAAAAAACCGTGTGAATCCTGTGTTTTAAACAGACGATTTCAATAAGTGGGATTTAATTTGTTTTTCATATGCAAGCGGGCCATTTAAAACACAATGATATTACTTCAAAGATTATTGGATGCGCGATGAAGATCCATACTTACTTCGGTCCAGGATTTCCAGAAATAATTTATCACCGCGGAACAGCATTAGAATTATCTAAAATTCTGAAAGATGTTGAGTCTGAAGTAGAACGTGAAATCTATTACGAGAAAACATTATTAGGCAAACGAAGGCTCGATCTGTCGCTGAAAAGAAGGTACTTGTTGAATTTAAAGCTGCATCAATATTTGAAAAGAGCTGGGAAGCGCAAATTCTGAATTACATGAAAATTTTTAAAATGGAGGTTGGTTTGATTTTGAATTTTGGCAGAGCAAGTCTGGAAATCAAACGATTTGTTTTATAGTGTATGCCGCAGCATCGAAAATCGCACTTCTCCCTTCACTCCCCTTGCCAACACTTCCTTATTTTTGCCAGTTGCTTTATTGGCAACACCCACTATCCTTAAAATCAATTAAAAATCAAAAGAAATCCGTGCACCGTGAAATCCTAGCTTAATCCCCAAAATCCGTGTTTACATATGTTCGAAAGTTTGTCAGACAAATTAGAGTCCGCCTTCAAACAAATCAAAGGCGAGGGTCGCATCACCGAGCTCAATGTGGCTGCGACATTGAAAGAGATCCGTCGTGCGCTGGTAGATGCGGATGTGAATTATAAGATTGCCAAGGAATTCACTGACAGGGTGAAGGAAAAGGCAATGGGAGAAAAGGTGCTGAATGCCGTGAGTCCTGGTCAGCAGATGGTGAAGATTGTGAAAGATGAACTGGCTGAGCTGATGGGCGGACAGGCAAGTGATTTTAATGCGAAGGGTAGCCCGGCTGTGATATTGATCGCAGGGTTGCAGGGTAGTGGTAAAACAACTTTCAGCGGAAAGCTGGCCACGTACCTGAAGAAAAAAGGCTTTAGTCCAATGCTCGTTGCGGCAGATATCTATCGCCCCGCGGCCATGGAACAATTGCGTGTGATCGGTGAACAGATCGGTGTTCACGTACATCTTGAACTTGAAAATAAAGATGCTGTTGATATCGCAAAAAATGCAGTAAAGGAAAGTCGCAGTTTAAATAAGAACGTGGTGATTGTCGATACTGCAGGTCGCCTCGCCATTGATGAAGCGATGATGACGGAGGTGGCGAATATCCGGAATGCAGTGAATCCACAGGAAATCCTTTTTGTCGTTGACAGCATGACGGGACAGGATGCGGTTAATACTGCGAAATCATTCAATGAACGATTGAATTTCTCCGGTGTTGTTCTTACAAAACTGGATGGTGATACAAGAGGTGGTGCAGCACTTTCAATTAAATACACTGTTCAGAAACCGATCAAGTTTATCAGCCAGGGTGAAAAAATGGATACACTCGATGT
>CAZCKF010000089.1:0-9313 GCA_964499155.1 uncultured Chitinophagaceae bacterium | reverse complement strand
TAATGGTTTATACCGGAGGTAAAATTCTGGGTGCAGGAAATGCACAAAAGATTCGCATCGGTAATACGGAAAAATTTCGTGGTTCAGATCAACCTATTATCGGACCCATGTTCGCCGACAATACAACTGGCGATGGATTTTTGCCAATGATCGGTGCGATGATTTTGCCAGTGCGTTTCATTTCATTTTCTGCCACAGCAAAAAACAATACTGCATTGATCCAGTGGACTACAACGGATGAATTTAATTCAAGTCATTTTGAAGTTCAGAAAAGTACAGATGGCACAAACTGGAATCCTATTGCAACTGTTGGCTCATTAAACAAAGGCAATGCAATTAATGATTATGCATTTGTTGATCATTCATATGCAAACCGTAAAACCTATTACAGAATTCGTCAGGTTGATTTTGACGGTAAGTCTGCTTATACAGCGATTCGCACCTTATCAAACCCGGCAACAGGAGGAATTAAAATCAACGCATCTGCAAATACAGCCATTGTACATTTTAGTAAACTATCCAACAATGTAACCATTGCAGTTCATGGAATGAATGGTCAATTGATCACACGCCAACAACATACTGCTGCGATCGGCCAGGTACAGGTGAAAAGTCTTCAGTCATTGAAGGGCATGTACGTTGTTTCAGTATATGAAGGATCTGAAAGAATAGCTGTTCAACAAATATTATTATAATTTTTTCTTACGGGTAATAACTAGAGCCCCGCCTTAAAAGCGGGGCTCCTTTTTTATAACTAATTTTTTTCCTGGCAAATTTCAACCAACACACCCGCTGTTTGTTTTGGATGCAAAAAATTGATCAGTTTATTATCAGCGCCATTTTTTGGAGAGTCATTCAATAATGTAAATCCTTTTTCTTCAAGCAATTTTCCTTCAGTTGCCACATCTCTTACAGCAAATGCAATATGATGTAATCCTTCGCCTTTTCTCTCAATAAACTTATCGATCACACCACCCGGCTGAGCACTCTCAAGCAATTCGATCTTGCAATCTCCTACCTGGAAAAATGCAGTTTTGACCATTTCTGAATCAACCACTTCTGTTTTATAACATGGTGTTCCCAGTAATTTTTCAAACAACGGGACTGAATCGGCGAGTGATTTAACAGCGATTCCAATATGTTCAACTTTTTGCATGACTTATCGTTGATTGTTAATGTCTTACGATTTCGGTAAAATTACCCGATGCGAATCAAATCGCTTTCAGAATAACGCTGGTTTTGGGTTAATTTTGCAGCAGTACGAAAATAACAGACTATGCTTCAATTACCGGTTTATTTAGATCATAATGCAACTACACCATGTGACCCAAGGGTGGTTGAGGCAATGATTCCTTACTTCACCAACAGTTTCGGAAATGCTGCCAGCCGCAATCATCCATTTGGATGGCAGGCGGAAGAAGCGGTTGATTATGCGCGTGAGCAGGTAGCAAGATTAATTGGTGCTGAGCCAAAGGAAATCATTTTTACTTCAGGTGCCACTGAAGGGGATAACCTCGCTATCAAAGGTGTATTTGAAATGTACAAGAGCAAGGGTAATCACATCATCACCTGCAATATTGAACACAAAGCAGTTCTTGATACTTGCAAGCACATTGAAAAAGAGGGTGGAGAAGTTACCTATCTCAAAGTCCAGGGCAATGGTCTAATTGATTTGAAAGAACTGGAGGCTGCGATTAAACCCAACACGATCTTAATCGCCATCATGTATGCCAACAATGAAATTGGTGTAGTACAACCCATGAAAGAGATCAGTGCTATTGCTAAGAAAAAAGGAATTCTTGTTTTTTCTGATGCAACACAGGCAGTTGGAAAAATTCCGGTTGATGTAAATAAGGATGGCATTGATCTTCTTGCGATGACCGCACATAAAATGTATGGACCAAAAGGTATCGGTGCATTGTATGTAAGAAGGAAAAATCCAAGAGTAAAAGTGACAGCACAAATCGACGGTGGCGGACATGAAAGAGGAATGCGCAGTGGTACGCTGAATGTGCCTGGGATCGTTGGATTTGGTAAAGCGTGTGAACTTGCCATGAATGAAATGCAGCAGGATGCAGAACGCTTGAGCAAGTTGCGTGACAAGCTGGAGAATGCATTATTAAAACTCGAAGAAGCATATGTGAATGGTGATACAGCACACAGGCTTCCACACGTCAGCAATATCTCTTTCAAATACGTAGAAGGCGAAGGTTTGATGATGGGTTTTAACAAGGATATAGCCGTTTCATCAGGTTCTGCATGCACTTCTGCTTCTCTTGAACCGTCTTATGTATTGAAAGCACTTGGACTGGGTGATGACCTGGCACATAGTTCACTTCGATTCGGTTTGGGAAGATTTACAACAGAAGAACAAATTGATTATACCATTGAGCAGGTTTCAAGAACAGTAAATAAGTTACGTGACATGAGTCCGCTCTGGGAAATGTATAAGGATGGCGTGGATATGAATTCGATCGAGTGGGCACATCACTAAATCCAAAATCCAAAATCAAAAATCTAAAATTCTCACTATATGGCTTACTCAGAAAAAGTGATCGATCACTACCAGAATCCTAAAAATGTAGGAACGCTGGATAAAGCAAAGAACAATGTGGGCACGGGCCTCGTTGGCGCACCAGAATGTGGTGACGTGATGAGGTTGCAGATCGAAGTGGACGAGCAGACAGGTGTAATCCGCGATGCAAAATTTAAAACCTTCGGTTGCGGATCTGCTATTGCATCATCCTCTCTGGCAACAGAGTGGCTGAAAGGAAAATCAATTGATGACGCGATCAAAATAGATAATATGGAGATCGTGGAAGAATTAAATCTTCCTCCGGTTAAGATTCACTGTTCAGTACTTGCTGAAGATGCGATCAAGGCTGCGGTGAATGATTACCGCAAGAAAAATGGTCTTCCCGAATTTAAATTCGAGGAGAGCGTTGTTCATTAATTAGTTTAAAATGGTTTCGACAGATAACGCGATATACGTAAGTGATAAGGCGAAGTCCAAAGTAATGCAGTTGATGAAAGATGCTGGCATTGCTGATGATCCCTCCTATTTTCTTCGTGTTGGAGTTGTGGGTGGCGGCTGTTCTGGATTAAGTTACAAACTTGATTTCGACAACGAACAAAAACCAATGGACCAGGCCTTCGAAGACAATGGAGTAAAAGTTGTTACCGATCTAAAAAGTTTTCTTTACCTGGTAAATACCACGCTAGATTTTTCTGATGGTCTTAATGGAAAGGGATTTTATTTTAGTAATCCCAATGCAAGCCGCACCTGCGGTTGCGGTGAAAGTTTTGCAGTCTGATTATTTTAAAAATCACATTCAGGAATAACTACTCTACCTGACTGTAAAATTCTGTTTAAAGAATTCGTATTTATTTATAAAAAGCAGGCGATAGATTCCACGCTGCAGTCCAGGTGGCAGGGGGATTGAAATCGTTTTATCCGTTCCATTGTGTGGAATTGATTTTGAAAAAACTTCCTGACCGCTGCTCGTATACACGTGTACTTTATAGTTTCCCCGATTCAAACCATGCAATTGTACATTCAGGATTTCAGCAGCAGGATTAGGATAAACAAAAAGTCTGTTATCGATCCGGCCATAAGGAATTTTCAAAATTTTACTGTAAGAAACATTTCCAGTCAGACCAACAGCTTTTAACCTGTAATAATTATTTCCAATATTCAGTTTCTTGTCACTGACGATATAATCTGCCTGACCTGTTGAACGCTTCGATGTAATGTTCATTAGTTTTTTAAAAACAGAACCATTCGATGATTCTTCCAGTTCATAGTGATTTACTTCTGCATCCTCAGCCACTGACCACACAACAAACGCTTCATCCTCGATGATTTTACTGTTCATGAATGTAAACTTCACTGGCAGTACCTGGGATGGACTGAATGAAACAAAACCGGCCTGGAGCGTTCCAAAATCAACAGTTTGTGTTCCGATATTACCCTGTGACACTGAAGCAGGCGTCATAAACTGATTGCTGATAGCACCATCATCAGAAACGTACATTGCCATCATGGTGATGCTTCCGTTTGTAAACTGGATATCTGATGCAATGCCATCCAAAGATGCAGTGATCTTTACTTCAAATCCGCGCCTGTAATTGTTATTGAGTGGGCTTGCACCAACATCCGGATCATATCCTGTACTGCCAAGTGGAATTACATGACCTGTTGTAGTTCCAATTTTGCCTGTAAGAACGAACAAGTCAAAAGTGTATTCATATTGATTAATGTTCTTTCCAATAACAAGGCAATAATCTGGAGCGAATCCTGCATCGAACTTTATATCCGGGTTCAAATTATCAAGTGCCTGCGGAGCCTCGCCTCTTCCAAAATCAGTACGCGAAAATCCACCGGCCTTTGAATCAATAAATACAAGAATGCGGTTATTGGGCTGAACATTTCCAGCAACACCAATATAGATGTCTGAATAAGTGATCGCAGTCACGTACAAAGCACGGATTTCATGACCAGCACCAAATCCCGGAGCGGGACCACCACTGTCAGTGGCCAAAGGTTTACCCCAGCTCTGTTCATTTAAAATTCCATCAACAATGATTTGAGAAATTCCCTGCAATGAAAGTGCAACAAAAAAAAGTACGCCAATGAATCTGAACATATGAAAAACGGATTACAAATTCTCAATCAGTAAGTAGATGATGTTGGCAGGTATAACACAGGAAGGATTGGAAAAGTGTGCTAAGTAAATATAACTTATTTTGCAACGATATGTGGCCCGTTTGCAAAAAAGAGCTCCGTCATTTCTTCAGCAGCTTAACGGGGTACATTGCTATCATCGTTTTTTTAGTTGTCAATGGCCTGGTGCTGTTTGTTTTTGACAACAATATTTTCGATTATGGATATGCTACGCTGGAAAAGTTCTTTCAGCTCGCTCCATGGATTTTGCTACTGCTTATTCCTGCAATTACGATGCGAAGCTTTTCGGAAGAATTCAGGGGTGGAACATTTGAAATTCTTCAAACACGTCCGCTCACCACTTTTCAATTGATTGCAGGTAAATACCTGGCAAGCCTGATCGTTGCTTGTATCGCTGTGTTACCCACACTGATATATATTTATTCTATTCAGCAATTAACCACGCACCAGGGTTTGGATACGGGTGCGACAATGGGATCTTACGCAGGGTTGTTCTTCCTGGTTGCATCATTCACTGCCATTGGCATTTGCGCCAGCAGTTTTACCAATAACCCCATGATTGCTTTCGTCATTGCCATCCTGGGATGTGTACTCTTATATTATGGTTTCAATGCGATAAGCAAGTTATCAGGACTCGAAGGCGGAGCGGATTATTATGTAGAAATGGTGGGAATTGATTTTCATTACCGGAGTATCAGCAGGGGCGTGATCGATACACGCGATATTATATATTTCATTAGCGTCGTTGTAGTCTTTCTCGTGATCACAAACCGAAATTTATACAGGAGATAAAAACATGTTGCAAAGCAGGTTTGGTTGGATAATCGTCTTGGGTATAGTTATCATCGTCAATATTATTGGCGCAATTGTCCACAAGCGAATAGACCTTACTTCAGAAAAAAGATATACGCTCAGTTCTGCATCCAAAGAAATATTGAGAAAACTTGATGACCCTGTAACTGTCCAGCTTTTTTTCAAAGGAGAATTTCCTGCAGGTTACCGCCGTCTTGCTGATGGTGTAATCGAATTTCTTGAAGAAATGAAGGAAGAGGCGAATGGAAAACTGATCATACGTAATTCGGATCCATTTGAAGGTTTGACTGATTCAACGGCAGCAAGATTTCGTGATTCGCTTCAATATTTCTTTGGCATACCTGCCACCACCCTGCAGGCTCCCAGTAAGGTGGGTGATGAGCTCACCCAGAAAGTTGTTTTGCCAGGAGCAATCATTCAATATCGCGATACATCCATTGGCGTAAATCTACTACAGGGAGTCAAAGCTTTTGGAACAGAACCTGAACAATTGGCTGCGCTTTATAACGCCATTGAAGCTACCCTGGAATATAAATTTTCAAGTGCTATTCAAAAAGCAACAACTGAAACTGCACCACTGATTGGTTACGCTGTTGGAAACGGAGAGGGTTGGGGTTATAACGTGGATGAAGCTGTTAGAACATTATTCAATGAATACAGTTTTGATACAGTTAACATTCCACAGGCAGCTTTCATTCCAGAAGAATTTGATGCACTGATCATTTTAAAACCGACAATTACTTTTTCTTCTGCTGACAAATTAAAAATCGATCAGTATGTGATGCGTGGCGGCCGTGTATTCTGGATGATCGATAATATGTTCGCTGAGTTTGACAGTTTAAGAAATTCTAACGGCTTCATTGCATTTGACAGGCAATTGAACCTTGAAGATCTTTTATTCAGGTATGGAGCAAGGATCAACCAGAACCTTTTGCAGGATATGGACTGTGATAAATTACCGCAGGTAAGTGGTTCAGCTGAAGATGGCCAGCAACGCAGGCTGGTGGACTGGCCGTTTTTTCCACTCCTTAACGGTACCGATCACCCGATAACAAAAAACCTGGATAAGGTTCGTGCTATTTTTCCAAATACAGTTGATACAGTTGCTGCACAGGGAATAAAAAAGACCTTCCTTCTGCGATCCTCAAACAATGCACGTATCCTTACAACACCAGCAAAAATTGATTTTACATTTTTCCAGATCGCACCCAGTGCAGATCTGTTTACTGTGAAGGATACCGGTGTTGCGGTATTGCTCGAAGGACAATTCAGGTCACTTTTTACAGGAAGACTTTCTTCCACTGCCGCTGACACATTGAACCGAATCGGTCGGCCCTTTATTGGTCAGGCTACACAACCTGGAAAGATGATTATTGTTGCAGACGGAGATATTGCCATTAACGAATTTCATCCTACCCAGGGTCCTCTACCGATGGGATTCAATCAGTACATTCCTTTTATGTATGCAAACAGGGAGTTTTATTCCAATTGTCTAGAATACCTTGTAAACCCATCTGATATACTGTCAACACGCTCAAAAGAATACACACTTCGGTTACTCGATCCAATGCTGGTGCGAGAACAAAAATCAAAATGGCAAATGATCAATATTGTTTTGCCGGTTATAATCACCATTCTTTTTGCCGTAATATTTCAATCTCTCAGAAAAAGAAGATTTGCATAAACTCAATCTTCTGTATCCCTAAGCTTGGAGCGACTGGTCGTATATTTGCCGTCTTTTAAAGGAGTAAGGGCAGATGACAACAGATCAGATTTCGTATATCGTTTTTGGTGGTGTTTTATTAATTGCAGTTGTTTTTGATCTTGGACTGCTCAGCAAACAGAGCAGCATAATGAGTGTTAAAAAGGCACTCATTCAAACACTCTTTTGGGTTTCACTTGCCATTGCATTCGGAGGATATTTGTGGTGGAACAGCGGAGAGGTAATTGCCCTGGAATACATCAGTGCTTACCTCATGGAATGGAGTCTCAGCATTGACAACATATTTGTATTCATCCTCATTTTTAGTTTTTTCGGAATTCATGAAGATCATGTTCCCCGCGCATTGTTGATTGGTATCCTCATGGCAATCGTTTTCCGTATCATTTTTATCACTGTTGGTGTTTGGCTTGTAGAACAGTTCCACTGGATCCTTTATGTATTCGGTGCATTCCTTGTTTATACCGGGGTAAAGATTTTTGCTGTACGCCAGGAAGACAGTTTTGATCCTGCAACAAATCCAGTAAATAAATTCCTCAACAGGTTTTTACCCATCCTGCATGATGATGTGGGGGGAAAATTTGTCGTATGGCGTGATGGGAAAAGATTTTTTACCAACATGTTCGTTGTAATCATTTTGCTGGCTACTACTGATATCGTTTTCGCTCTTGACAGCATTCCGGCAGTGTTCGCCATTTCACAGGATAAAATGGTTATTTATACCAGCAATATTTTCGCTGTACTTGGACTCAGGTCATTGTTTTTCTTATTGAAAGGAGCTGTAAGCAAATTTGAATACCTCCAACAGGGAATTGCGATTGTATTGGTTTTCATAGGCTTGAAAATGCTTGCAGAGATATTCCATGTAAAAGTTCCTGTTTACATCTCGTTAATTGTAATTGTGATTTGCCTTGTTGGCTCAATTGTTTATTCAATCCAGATTGCTAACCGAAGGAAATCACTGGATGATGACGTCACACTATGATTTCCCGGCTCTATATTTTTCATGAAAAGCACGCATGTACAGGATACAACAGGTCTGTCAGGTTGTAGGAGGTCGTTTTCTTCAGCTCGCTGAGGAGTCTTCAATTTCCTCGATAATTTTTGATAGCAGGAAAAGTTTTTCTCCTGCAGAAAGCCTTTTTATTGCACTGAAAGGAACGCACCGCGATGGTCATGTGTTTATTTATGACCTGTATAAAAAAGGCATGCGCAATTTTATTGTGAACCAATATGTGCGCATGGATGAACTTCCGCTTGCCAATGTTATTCGCGTAGAAGATACATTACAGGCGCTTCATCAATTATCAGCATGGCACCGAAATCAGTTTCAAATACCAGTTATTGGAATTACGGGCAGTAATGGAAAAACAATCGTGAAAGAATGGTTGTATCAATTAATGCATGAAGATCTGGATATCGCACGCAGTCCAAAAAGTTATAATTCACAACTTGGTGTTCCATTGAGCTTGTGGCAGATCAATCAGAATCACCAGCTCGCAATTATCGAAGCAGGAATTTCCTTGCCTGGTGAAATGGAATTACTGGAAAAAATTATCAGGCCTACCATTGGCATTTTTACAAATATCGGTGATGCACATGCAGAGGGATTTCGAAGCCGGCAACATAAGCTTGAAGAAAAATGGCGCTTGTTTCGCCAATGTAAAACGCTGGTGTATTGTAAAGATGTAGTTGAACCATATTTTCAACCATCCGTTCTCGCACCTGAAATTAATTATATCACCTGGAGTCGAGGTAATTCAAGTGCAACGATCTATATCCGTGATATTGAGAAAAATCCTGAATCAGCCACCATTCATGCACAACTTCCTTCAGGACCTGCATCCATCACCATTCCTTTTGCTGATGATGCATCCATTGATAATGCAGTAACATGCTGGTGCGTGCTGATGCTTGTGGGCATCGACCAGGAAACCATTGCTGATCGCATGTCGCGACTTGTGCCGGTGAACATGCGACTTGAATTGAAAAAGGGAATCAATCATTGTAAGGTAATAAACGATTCATATAGAGCGGATATCAGTTCTCTGGAAATAGCATTGGGATTTCTTCAACAGAAAAGTGGTGATACGAAT
>CAZCKF010000088.1:0-9336 GCA_964499155.1 uncultured Chitinophagaceae bacterium | reverse complement strand
TTACACTTAAACATAATATCAGGCAGTTACGTATTCCACGTAGTTTTCCGAGGGTTAAAACGCTATGAGAGCCGGATTCTGCTGAGTATTTTTGAGCCGTCCAGTCATCCTCTGAAAATACAAGTGAGCAACACATCCGTTTAGAAATGAAAAGCCTAAACCGTCGTACCCACGAGATGTGATTGATCGCGATCGCTACCAATTTTCCAGAAAACCTTAATCAGAATAATCCAAACCCTCAGGGTCGACATTGTTTTACCTCAAAAGTTAAACGATGTTGAAAAGCAAATTAACAGGGGCAGTTGTCGTTCATGGTCTTTTATTCATCGCAGTTGCGAATGGACCTGAAACCAAACCTGCACTCCAGCTTGTGAAGCAAGGCACTATCCGGTTTTCGGAGGATTCCATCTCTCCGGTAAATTCCGCATCTGCAATTAATTCTGTTCCGATGCCTGTTGCACCGGAAATCAAACTCAACCCGAAAGGAGTGAAGTATGTACAGAATTATATGAAGGTGATGGGAGAAGAGCTTGATCTGGTAAAAAGCAGAAGTGAGAAACTGTTCATTATGATGGACACTATTCTTGCGAAGTACCAACTGCCGCAGGAGCTCAAATATCTTGCAGTTATCGAATCTAACTGTAAGTCTTCAGCTACATCCAGGGTAGGTGCTGTTGGTACATGGCAGTTGATGCCTGGAACAGCGCGTGAACTTGGATTGAAAGTAAAAGGTAAGGTTGATGAACGCCGCAACAACTACAAAGCAACAATCGCTGCAGCGAAATACCTGCGTGATCTGAACAGGATCTTCGGAGACTGGCTCCTGGTTATTGCAGCGTACAACTCAGGTCCGGGACCTGTTTTGAAAGCAATTAAAAAAACCGGAAGCCGCAATTTCTGGGTATTGCAAAATCATCTTCCTGCTGAATCAAGAAATCACGTTAAACGTTACATCGGCACACATTATTATTATGATGGTGTGGGTGGTATCACAACACTTACAAAAAAGGAAACTGAAGCTTATTTAAAAGCATTGGATTCTTACAAGGAAAAAATGGCTGAATTCGAATCAGCATCTTCTCTTGTTGTTGAATAAAATTATTGGCAGGTGATCAATTGTTAAGGCCGGACATCGAAAGGTGACGGCCTTCTTTATTTTTGATTTTTGATTTTGGATTTTTGATTGGGCTCTCCTAATCGACAAGCATTGTGGGATTAAGTAGCAAGATTGTAAATGCATTATGTATCTGAACATTTCGCAATTGGTATTTATAAATTGACATCCGTGAAATCCTTGCTTGATCCAGTAATCCGTGTTTTCAATTTTGGTCCACGATCGCTATCGGGATTTTGATGTTTAATTGGGCTCTCCTAACCGACAAGCATTTTGGGATTAAATAGCAAGATTGAAAATGCAATATGTATCTGAACCTTTCGCAATTGGTATTTGTAAACTGAAATCCGTGAAACCTGGCTTAATCTAGTAAATCTGTGTCTAAATTTTGATCCCGATAGCTATCGGGATTGGATTTTTGATTGGGCCCTCCTAACCGACAAGCATTTTGGGATTAAGTAGCAAAATTGAAAATGCATTGTGTATCTGAACATTTCGCAATTGGTATTTGTAAATTGACATCCGTGAAATTCTTGCTTGTTCCATTAATCCGTGTTTTCAATTTTGGTTACCATCGCTATCGGGATTGATTTTGGATTGGGCGCTTCTAATCGACAAGCATTGTGATATTAAGTGGCAAGATTGAAAATGCATTATGTATCTGACATTTTGAAATTGTATTTTATAAATTCACATCCTGTGGTTCAAATGTTGAATCTGCAATCATAAAAGATGGTGCTTGAAACTTTCTAAACTCGCAACCCTCGCAGCTCGAAACTCACAGCTCACGGCTAATTAGGTTGATTTGAATCATTACAACGACCAGGGGCATAGTACTTTCGTAGTATTTCCAGCAAAATCGACCTTCTGAATTTGCTTTGTTAAGGAGCGTTTTCTACATTCAATCCTAATTCCCGTCCCTCTCAAACGAGCTCCAACTCCTGCGAAGCCGATTCCTCTTTTACACAAACAACTTGCTTATGAAACTGATCGTTACACTAACGTGTGCTACCCTTTTGTCTTTTGTAACCACTGCACAAACCGTAGCAACCATTCCTTCCGCAACTTATCCAACGATACAATCTGCTGTTACTGCAATGAACACATCTGTGCCTGCGGGTGGCGTCATTTTCAACATTGCGCCTGATTATATCGAGAATACAACAGGGCCAATCATTCTTAGTGCTAACAGCAGTGCTGCTAATCCGTTGGTATTCCGGAGAGATCCTTCCATTGTTGCCGGTAATAATCCAAGAATACAAGTGAATTGGGTGGGCACTACAACAACAGCCACTACGGCGCTTAATACTCCACTCGATGGTATTTTCAAAATAAATGGTTCCGACTATGTCACTATAGATGCACTTGATCTGAGTGATAATGCTGCAAACACAACCAATATCACAAGTATGGAGTATGGGTATGGATTGTTTAAACCCGCAACCAACAATGGCTGCGATAATGTCATCATTCAGAATTGTACGATTACGCTTAATAAAGAAAACAGGACAAATGGGTTGACTGAGGCTTCAGATGGATCAACTGGTATTTGGATGGCCAACACTCCTCACAATCAGAATTCAACGGTAGGAGTTAATAATGCAACCGGACGCCATACAAATAACATATTCAGGGGAAATACAATTCGCGATTGCCATACTGGTATTTACCTGAAAGGATATTCAAATTTTGTTGATATCAATAATGTAGTTGGAGCAAATTCTCTCGCACTCGGAAATAAAATTTTCAACTTCGGTGGAACCACTGCAGAAAATTTCAGTCCTGCTATGGGAATCCGTATTGCGTATCAGAACGATGTTCAGATTTTATTCAATGAAATTGATAATAACCGGCTCCCAGGTGGTGTTGATCATCCAGGAAACATAAGGGGAATTTTTACAGAGGTGGGCAACAACGCAAATATTACAATAGAAGGAAATGAAATTGAACTTACTGGTACAACTGGAAGCAATGGAATAAAAGGTATCGAAAGTTCAGCGGGTTCTGCTGGTTCATCGAACATTGTAAGGATCGTTAACAACAAGATTAAAAATTGTGTTATTAACGGAATTCTGTCATCATCAGCTATCGAGAACAATGGCAATCCTGATAGTTTGCAGATCCAGGGAAATGAGATTTTTAATAATTCATCAACAGGGGCAAATCAGGAATTCATTGGCATAGAAATATCCGGGGCAACAGGTACAAACGCAGGTATTTATAATAATACGATCAGGGATAATTTTAAAACAAATACCGGGGGCAGCTTATCTGCTATTCAGTTTTATTCTGGTGATAATATCTATTGCCATGATAATAACATTCATTCGAATTATTACAATTTCAGTGGCGCATCAGGATTGACAGGTTTAATCCAGGGAATTGATGCACAAACCGGCAGCGGAACATCATCGCATATCCTGAATAATCATTTACACAATCTTTATTTCACTGTAAATCTTACCGGTGGCACGGCGAGTGTGTCGATCTATGGCATCAGATCCCTTGAGGTCAGACCTACTAAAAATATAATCGGAAATGAGTTTAATAATTTCCGGTTTAATTATTCAGGCTTTGCCAGCAACAGCCATTCAGTTGCGATGTATGGAATTTTTGCAAGTTCGGGTAATCCATTAACCGTGTCACATAATAAAGTATATGACATGGTTGCATCAAGGGGCAGCTCAAACCTAACGGGTATTCATACACAGGTTGGAACCAATGTGTATCTGCACAATAACATTGTTGGGGATCTTCACACACCTGATGCAACCGGCACTAATGCACTTCAGGGAATCCAGGCATTGGGAAATCCGGGAGAAACAATTCGCATCTATTACAATACGGTTTATCTCAATTGCAACAATACAAGTGCAACATCCTTTGGTTCTTCGGCACTTTTTACAGGCACGAGTGCGACAATTGATTTGAGAAACAATATTCTTATTAATACTTCGAATCCGGGCCCTACCGGAAATAGCCAGACAGTTGCTTACAGGAGGAACCTTAATTCATTCACGAATTACCATCCTGATTCCGATAACAATTTATACTATGTAGCTGCAGCAGTTACACCGAAGTATTTTGTTTATCACGATGGTACTAATGCATGCCAAACACTTGCATGCTTTAAAACACTCGTTTCACCACGTGATGATTTTTCAATTAGTGAATTACCCGTGTTTCATAGTGTTTCCAGTTCTGATCCTCTGTATTTACACATTCCGAATGGAACAGTAACAAATGTTGAAAGTGGCGGACAGGTTCTTGCAGGATATCCACTGGATTACGATCTACAAACAAGATTTGGTTCTCCGGGTTATTCAGGTACAAGTACTGTGGGAACAGACATTGGTGCAGACGAATTCGACGGCACCAGCAACATCACATGTTATCCACCGGGTACACCTGATACTTCTGGGTTAACACATAATGCTGTTTCAGTTGCATGGACTGCGGGAACATTTGCGGTAAGTTATGATTGGGAATTACGTGTTGGAAATAGCTGTTCGTCGGGTGCAATCGCACAATCAGGAAATACTGGTGGTCTGTCATTAAATCTGTCAGGCCTTACTGGCAATACAACTTACACATTCTGTATAAAAAGTAATTGCGGAGCATCAGGGGTAAGTACAACATCGTCAATTACGTTTACAACATCGTGCACACCATTGTCAATCTGGACTGAAAATTTTGATGGAATGGGAACTGTGGGAGATAATGATCTGCCTCCATGTTGGGTTGAACAAAACGGTACATGGAGAACAGGCAATGCAGGAGTTACTTTCTCAACCGATCCAAGAAGTGCTCCCAATTATTTAATGCATTTTGGTAATGCCAATAACACCTGGATGTGGACCGCACCACTGCAACTGACTGCAGGAGTTTCATATGATTTTTCATTCTGGTACCAGGCAGATGGTCTTGGTGACTGGACCATTGATGTTGCTTGGAATACTGTTCGAAATTCTGCAGGTGCAACAATTCTTGGAGCTTCAACTGTACATGATGACATGGGCGGGGAAATTCAGCCTTTCCCTTACATATTAAGTAGAAGATCATTTACTCCGACACAAACAGGTACATATTACTTTGGCATTAAACTTCTTTCAAGTGGAGGTAGTTCAATTGGTTTTGATGATTTTAAACTGGAAGTCACTCCTTCATGCCAGGTGCCAGAAAACATTTTACTGAATAACATGACGGGTACAACTGCAGATGCAAGCTGGTCTGCTGTTACAGGTGCAGTGAGTTACGATTATGCAATAACAACATCTTTAGCCACGCCGGTCTCATTTACAAATACAACATCAACATCTGTTTCAATATCAGGTTTAAATCCAATAACTACTTATTATTTACATGTACGCGCGAATTGCGGAAGTGGATCTGGTGAATGGAGATATGGCATTCCTGTAAGAACGACACTGGACTGCGCGGCTGCAGTAACGATTGCATCCTGCAATCCTGCCTCGCCTACTAATGTGAATATTGGTACAGGTTCGGGTGGATACAATGCATCTTATACATTTGCCACCAATAGCGGACTTTGCACAGGTGGTAAACCAGGTATGGAAAGACTGTTCACATTCACTCCGGCAGTTTCTGGTGTGCATCGTTTGAAAATAGTGAGTGTTCCGCGTGCTGGATCACTTACATACATGTGGAAGTTAGCCTCTGCAGGTTGTGGGCCAACTGGCTGGAACTGTATTGGGAATTTGAATAACCCACGTACAGAAGATATTGGAAATCTAACTGCGGGAGTTCCGATTTTTATATTGATTGATCCGGGAAGTTTGTCAGGTGGTGAACAGAATTTCGAAATTGAATGCCCGGTAGCTGTTGTACCAAACGATGAGTGTACAAATGCAATTACTGTTGCTGTTCAACCTTACGCACTCTCATGTAATACTTCAACTTCAGCTTCTACCGATGGTGCTACTGAAAGTGCACAGCCAGTATTCGGATGTGTGGGTGCAGGGTATAACGATGATATCTGGTACATATTTACGGCAACACAAACTTCGCAGGTATTTCGATATAGTAATCTCGTTCCTGGAACAGGTGCTCCAACATCACTGGGATATATCGTGTATTCAAATACCTGTTCACCAACCAGTCAAATTGTCTGTGGCAATTCGTTTGGAAATCCATCCGGTGGCAGCTCAACTATAACTGGTCTTACACCAGGAACCACTTATTTATTGCGACTATTTACTACAGGAAACACAACGTCAGGTTCATTTGAATTTTGTTTACAGGATCCTGCACCTGCAAATGATGAATGTGCAACAGCCACACTCGTTACTGTTGGTGGAGCAACACTTACAAATCAAACCACTGACCTCGCAACGCAGAGTGTTGGTCCAATAACTTGTAATGCGAAAACAAGCTCAAATGCAAACGACGTCTGGTACCGTTTCGTTGCAACAGCCTCCATAGCTACAATTAATATTACTGGCAGTGGAAATTTTGATGCAGTTGCAGAATTTTTTAATGGTTGCGGTAGTTTAACTGCAGCTTGTTCAGATGCAACTGGTGCAGGTGGAACCGAAACATTCACTGTGACAGGACTATTCCCAGGCCAGATCTATTCATTTAGGGTATATGAATTCAATCATGATGCGCCGGGAAATCCATTCAGTGTTCAAATCACTTCACCAGCGATAGCTCCCGGAACACCTGGAACTTGCGAAGCGGAACCTGGTCTTACTATTAATCTCGCCAATAACAATACGGCTCGGTATAATGCAATTCTCGATGCTTCGGGAAGGCTTGTTGCTGATATATACCCTGCAGGACAACAACTGGGTAATGTTACCGGCAGTTTATATGTGAATGCAGGTCCTATAAGAAGGGATGCAGCAAATCGCGCATACCTCGATCGTAATTTGGAAATACGTACGCAAAATGCACCTACCGGCAATATCAGTTACCGCATTTATATACGCGCGGCAGAAGTAAATGCGCTGATAGCAGATGGTTCAATTTCAAGTGTAAATGACCTGGATGTGTTTATTAGTGATGAACCTTGTTCCGGTGGAATTACTGGTACAGCACAACGAGTGTCAGCAACAGTTGGTAACTACGGTTCTGATTTTGCTTTGGTATTTGCAACAGAACTGAGAGGAAGCATATTTATAGCTTCGGAATCATTCTCAATTTTGCCAATTCATTTGGTGAGTTTCAGCGGTGAAAGGAGAGGCAACATAAATGTGTTGAAATGGAAAACTTCTTCCGAAGAAAAATCAAATGGTTTTTATGTTGAGCGATCAACAGATGGAATTAATTATAATTCTGTTGGATTTGTAAAATCACTTGCACCAGGCGGAAACAGTAATTCAACATTGAATTATCAATTTTCTGATAACAGTGCCAGCACAATTAAACAATTCTACAGGCTTCGATTTGTTGATGTCGACGACAGAAGTTCATACAGTAAAGTAATCTGGATTAACAGTGAAACAACTTCTGTAATAAGTATCACCGGAATATTCCCGAATCCTGTAAAAAAGAATTTGACTGTAATGGCCCTCTCACCGAAGAAACAAACAGTAACAGCAGTAATTACAGATATTTCCGGATTGGTTATTTCAACAAGGAAACTGCAGTTGGAAAAAGGTTCAAATAATGTTGAATTGAATGTTTCATCCCTTTCAGGGGGAAGTTATTTACTTAAGATGGTTTGTGCTGAAGGATGTGAACAAAGCGTTGCGAGGTTTGTGAAATTTTAAGATCGTACGTTAATAATGGTTGGTCATTGAGAAATGAGCAACCATTTTTATTTTAGATTTTAGATTTTGGATTTTTGATTGGGCGCTCCTAACCGACAAGCATTTTGGGATTTAGCAGAAAGATTGAAAATTCATTGTGTATCTGAACATTGCGAAATTGGTATTTGTAAATTGACATCCGTGTAATCCTAGCTTAATCCCCTTAATCCGTGTTTTCAATTTTGTCCCCATAGCTATCCAGAATGATGAATGCTCCTACCCGAATAGCAATGAGGAATTAATTAGCAAGTTTGAAGATGTATTTCTTATTCGAAGTTTTCGAAAATTGCGATTCACATAAGTGAAATCCTAGTTTAATCCAAAAATCCGTGATTCAAAAGACGGACTAATCCAGCAATCCTTAACCAATCCTGATATCCTACAAAAAAAGAACCCGCCGTTACGCGGGCCCTTTCGTGAAATTCGTTCGAATTCGTGTTATTAATAACGATACAATTCTGGCTTGAACGGCCCACTTTTCGGAATACCCAAATAGTCTGCCTGTTCAGTAGTTAATTCATCAAGTTCTACTCCAATTTTTTTCAAATGCAGTCTTGCAACTTTTTCATCAAGGTGTTTTGGAAGAACATAAACTTTGTTTTCATATTTCTCATGATTTTTCCAAAGTTCAATTTGTGCAAGTACCTGGTTTGTGAATGAATTACTCATTACAAAAGATGGATGGCCTGTACCACAACCAAGATTTACAAGACGGCCTTCTGCAAGAACAATAATATCCTTTCCGTCCACATTGTAAAGATCAACCTGTGGCTTAATGGTGTCTTTTGTATGCCCATAAGCCTTGTTGATCCATGCCATGTCGATTTCAATATCAAAGTGACCAATGTTACATACGATCGCTTTGTCTTTCATCGAACGGAAATGTTTTTCTGTGATCAGATCGCGGCAACCCGAAGCAGTAACGATAATGTCAGCTTCTTTTACTGCATCAGCCATCTTCTTTACTTCGTAACCATCCATTGCTGCCTGAAGTGCACAAATCGGATCGATCTCTGTAACGATCACACGGCAACCAGCTCCTGAAAGAGATGCTGCTGAACCTTTACCCACATCACCATAACCACCTACAACAGCAACTTTACCTGCAAGCATTACATCAGTTGCGCGACGGATCGCATCAACCAGTGATTCTTTACAACCATATTTGTTATCGAATTTGCTTTTGGTTACAGAATCATTCACATTGATTGCAGGAATTGGCAACGTACCCTTGGCCATTCTTTCATACAGACGATGTACTCCGGTTGTAGTTTCTTCGCTCAATCCACGAATGTGCTGAACGAGTTCTGAATATTTATCAAAGACAATGTTGGTAAGATCACCACCATCATCAAGGATCATGTTCAAGGGCTTATCAGCTCCACCGAAGAAAAGTGTTTGTTCGATACACCAGTCAGCTTCTTCAAGTGTTTGGCCTTTCCATGCATA
>CAZCKF010000087.1:0-9336 GCA_964499155.1 uncultured Chitinophagaceae bacterium | reverse complement strand
GACAACTTGGTTTCTCTGCACAGGAAATTGAAAAATTATTTCCTGAAATCGTTCAAACCGATGCGGAGGGATACAAATCGGTTGATTATAGCAGACTGACTCCTGTCCTGGTGGAAGCAATTAAAGAACAAAATAATGAGATCAAAAGAGCACAGGCTGAAATAAAATCGACAAAAGAAGAAAATGTTTCACTTAGGAAAGAACTTGAAGATTTGAAAAAAATCGTTTTGGAAAAATTAAAGTAGTTAGCAAATTTATAATCAAGCTTATGAAAAGAATATTCACGATCGCTTTGGCAATAATAGTCTGTAAGGTTAATGCTCAAACGGGAAATGTAGGTATTGGTACGAACAATCCTGTTGCAAGATTGCATGTTGCCGATAGTGCAGTACTTTTTTCAGGAACCACAAACTTTTTATCACCTGGATTACCGCCTGCAAGTGGCGCTGGTACCAGATTTATGTGGTATCCTGCAAAATCTGCTACACGGTTTGGATTTGTCAATTCGGATGAATGGAATGAAGTAAATGTGGGTTATTTTTCCTTTGCCGCCGGCAATCAAACCAGAGCAAGTGGAGAAGGAGGTGTGTCTTTAGGCCAAGGACGCAGGCATCAGGCGCATATTCTGTAGCAATTGGTGCAAATAATTCCTCTATTGGCAACTACAGCACATCCCTTGGCTTGAACAATGCAGCTTATGGTCACAGTTCGCTCACATTTGGTTTTATTAATACTTCATATTCAGATTACGCGGTAGCAATTGGGGCAGCGAATAATGCTTTTGGTATTGCATCAGTTGCTATCGGTACGAGCAATTTGGCAACAGGTGAAAGATCATTTGCAACAGGTCTTTCAACGAGTGCAAGTGGAGATGCATCTTTTACGGCAGGAACAAATGTTGGTGCGCGGGCATTAGGAGGAATTGCATTGGGTGCTTTTAATGATATTGTTGATTCTCCGGTTCCCAATTCCCCACAGTTATCTGACAGAATATTTCAAATTGGAAATGGTTCTGAAGCAAGTAGAAAAAATGCAATTACGATATTAAGAAATGGAAATATTGGTGTTGGAAATAGTCTGTTTCCTGAGTTTAAATTAAGTTTTGATGATAATATAGGTGACAAAATTTCATTGTGGGGCCAATCGGGAAATCATTACGGATTTGGCATTGCATCGAATCTTTTACAAATACATGCAGATATTGCCGCTTCGGACATTGCATTCGGATATGGGTCAAGTAGTGCGTTTACAGAAAGAATGAGAATTAAAGGCAATGGAAATATTGGAATCGGAACAACAACCCCTGGATTTAAATTAACGTTTGACAATAACACAGGTGATAAAATTTCTTTACTTGGTCAATCCGGAAATCATTATGGCTTTGGTGTTGCTTCTGCCACTTTACAAATTCATGCAGATGCCAGTACATCAGACGTTGCTTTTGGATATGGAACAAGTGGATCGTTTTCCCAAACAATGCGGGTGAAGGGAAATGCACAGGTGTTTATTGACCCTAATGATTTAAACACCGGAAATTTAAATACAGGCGCTTTATTATTTGGTTTGCCTGGAAATACGGGTGAAGGAATTGCGGTAAAGAGAAATGCCGGCACTTATCAATGGGGTATTCAATTTTTTACCAACGGAGTAAGCCGGATGGTTGTAAAAACTGGTGGTGGTGTTGATGTATCCGGCGCAATCTGTGCCTCTGCATTCAATGCATGTTCCGACATCCGTTACAAAACAAATTTCTCTTCAATCAATAATGCGCTGCAATCTGTTCTTTCTCTAAATGGAATTTATTACGATTGGAAAACAAATGAATTTCCAGATAAACATTTCACCAATGCAAGACAACTTGGTTTCTCTGCACAGGAAATTGAAAAATTATTTCCTGAAATCGTTCAGACCGATGCAGAAGGATACAAATCCGTTGATTATGGCAAACTTACCCCGGTACTTGTAGAAGCCGTCAAAGAACAACAATCTCAGATCGATGAATTGAAGAAGGAGATATTAGAGTTGAAGCGACTTATTTCTGAGAGAAAATAAAGAGTATTTCAAGATTTCAATATTTCAAAATTCGGTAATAGGTGTCTCTATCATTATACACTGATTCTTTAGAAATAATTTGATTTCTTTTCAACTGCTTTGGGTCCTCACACTGCCCACTGCCCACCGCACTTGTAAAGGCTCGATAATTTATTGACTCTTCGATCTAAAGAATCTTGAAATCTTTGAAATATTGAAATCTTGAAATTTTCTAAACCACGCATCAATGGAAAACGCTACTATTCTCCCCATATATTTATTCTATACCCGCTAGTCACAGTCACAAACGCACCTGATTGAACAGTGAGTTTCTTAATGGAAACATGGGCATTGACAGTTGGGCTATAAAAGGTCCCAGCATTGATCACCACTTCTGAATTCGGCCCGGGTATTGTTCCGCAACTCCAGTTAAGCGGATTTTCCCACGCATTGTTTTTTGTTCCAACCCATGTGTTGATCCCGCATGTTGCATTCACTGTAAAATGATCGGTAATGCAGTTGAATTGATCAGAAACTGAATAGGAATTGTTTGCTCCGGTGGGACTGACTGTTATTGATCGTGTGTTTGCTCCTGTTGACCAGTTGTATTGACCAGGCCAGTTTGCAGTGAGTGTAATTTCATCTCCGGGAGCAATATTGTATGTTACAGTTTTATTTACATCCTGCATGATTGTAAAACGGTCCCAGGTTTCTCCATTGCGCCTGACAAATTTTGCATCGAGACGGTTTTGTTCAATATCCAGCCACAAAAAACCGCCATCATTGATGGAATAAGGCATTGCATTGTGCGGGTAACCTGCAGCAATCCCGCCACTCGCACCGAAGGATCCTGCAATCACATACAATGTTCCATGTCGACCGGTATCACTGCTTACAATGTAAGGACATGATGCAACGCTGTTATACATTCCACTCGATGTTGACACAGCGTGTGTGGATTCAGAATAAGTCAGTTCATTTCCAAAATGTCCCCGAATCAATTTCGATCTTTCATAATTGTGACTGTGCCCGCAGATCACCATATCCACTCCATATCTTTCGAGTACACGATTCAAATTATTCCTGATGGCAGCCAGTTCGGTTTCTGTATCTGAATTATGCCCTCCCATTGTGTATGGGGGATGGTGGAAATAAACGATCACCCATTTTTTCGTATTAGCTGCAAGATCATTTTTTAACCACAACACCTGAGCACCTGTTGTATCCGACATTCTTTTGTTGCTTTCTTCACCATATGAATCAAGTGAAATAAAATGAACGTCACCAATATCAAAAGAAAAAAATGCTTCGTTACCAGATGCAACACCACCGCATTCACCATTCACCGGTAATGTGAACATTGAATAATAAGGAATATTATGATCATCCTGTCTAGCTGCGCTCTGCGCATAATCATGGTTTCCGGGTGAGGGATAGAGCTTGTGATTTTTCCAAATGGGTGCGAGTGGATTGAAAAATTTTGTCTGGAACTCATTGTCGGTCCCATTTTCATACGCATTGTCTCCGAGCAGGATCACAGCATCTGCCGCTTCGATATTATTCGCCGCAAGCATGGCTCGATACTGCGCAAATGCCTGTGTTTGATAAGTGAGATTCTGACCACCACCATCTCCAATGGCAAGGATTCCGATTTTTCGATTGGTTCCCGGTAAGGGCATTGTCCTGAAAAAATTATTGCTGTCACCTTGCAACATCACATTTGTATTTCCAACCCGGTAATAATATTTGGTATCAGGTAACAATCCTGATAATCTCACTTCATGTTCCGTTGTGTAACAAAGTGAATCAACCCTGAAATTGTTTGATCCAAATTCAATTCCTGCTTCCACTCTCGAGTTGGTTGCAATATTTGTCCGCCAACGGATCGTGAGTTCATTTGCATTCCCCATCTGCATATATGGCCCTCTTGTTATGGAAGGCGTACCGCCAACAATTGGATTCCCGATCAGCTCAAGTTGAAACGACAAATCGGAACTGGTTGCGAGGTTTTGATGCATTTCAACTGCAATTACATTTTCTCCTTCTAAAAAAAAGGATGAACAAAGCGTTGTTGAAACAGGTGTTGTTTCATCAGCATTACCGATCGCCGCGATCGCAAGTGTTGAATGTTGAATAATTCCAGCAGGTAAATTATTTCTGTAAACTTCCCTTCCATTTACATACACAACTGCTCCATCATCCCTGACAAGATTGATGGTGAAGGTTGAAAAATTATTAAGGCCTGTTACCTGGAAATTTTTTCTGAAATAGGTCGTGATGTATTTATTGGTTGAATTGGGACCAAAGGACACAACTGTGGCCTCACCTCCGTCCCCATAACCAAGTTCAGCCGGACCCTGATTCCAGGCGACATCATTGAAACTGGACTCAAACCAATTAGCGGGACGGGTATTGTTGTCAAGAAATTTCCAAATTCCGTTATTGGGTATTAAGACTGTCTGATTCCAACAAACTGAAGACTGTAAAAGTCCAATTAAGATAAAGGCAAGTAGCCTGTTCATTCGGTTAAGCTACAAAAAGCAAATTGAAGGATTTCAAGCTCTTCTCAGGATTGAATTTTTTAAAAACCCCGCCAGGTAAAAAAGGTAGCATTAGATTTTTATTCAATATTTATTGCGTTGAATCATAAAATTTTTAAAAAAGCTGATTCAGGCTTATGGTGATCGGATTTAAGCCTTGTCAAGGAATGATTTTTGTCTCCCAATGAGGTTACCCTTTTGAAATAATCTAATTCTGCGAGGCGTTTGAACATGTTTACAGGGAAAAAAGTACATACGGACTGGAATACTACAAAAGCTGATACTTTTTGGGGTGAGATTGCCACGAGTGATCATGTCTTGCAGGTCTACGAAAATGAAGGAGTTTTCCTGGATGCTCTTGCCGGGTATGTGGGTGGTGGAATCAATGCCGGAGATTGTTGTATTGTGATCGCCACCGATGAACACGTTGAAGCGCTTAACAACAGGCTGGCCGATTATGGAATCCAGGTAAAAGCGCTCAAAGCCGACCAGCGATATATTACTTTGAATGCCCAGGAGACCCTGGATAAATTCATGAGAAACGGTCATCCTGATGAGGAACTGTTCATGAAAACCGTGGGTGAACTGGCGGATATTGCAAAATGTAAAGGCAGAAAGATTCGTGCTTTTGGCGAGATGGTTGTTTTGCTGCTGGCAGAAGGAAACAAACAGGCAACCATGGAATTAGAAAATCTCTGGAATAAATTCTGCGCACAGGAAACTCTTTGCCTGTTTTGCGCCTATCCCAAATACCTTTTCCCTGAAAATAACGGCAACACCATCGTGGATGTTTGCTGCACCCATTCCAAATTGATTGAAGGATCACAAAAACAACTGACTGAAGTCCATTACAAGGATTTGGTCAATGTTCAGCACAAGCCCGATCATGTGAATATTGGGAATTTCCCTCTCGAAACATCAGTTAATTAAAGCTGCGAGCTTTGAGCTTCGAGCCTCGAGGGCTTCGAATAGCTTCAAGCACGACTCAAATATTTTGTACTCCCTAATAAAGGTGGGTTCACATAACTTTTGATGAAACTCAAAAGACGGTTGCGATACATTTATGAAAACGTATGCTGCTCATCTTTCCGTGAAATCCTAATTTAATCCCAGTAATCCGTGTTTTTTTTAAAGGCGCTGCCAACTTGTAAGTACTAATAATCTTCTCTACTTTGGCGTACGCTACGGTTAGAACGTCCCCATTCCATTATGAATTGCAAACCAATCCTCCTGGCAATGCTAGTTGCATTGCAACTAACGGGCATCGTCGTACATGGACAGAACCGCCCCCAGACGCGAAAAACAACTGTAATTGATACGACTCCATTGTATAATGCGTATTATCTCGCCAAAGCTATTGCGGCAGACAAAAAAAGAATTGATGAAGAAAGATTTAAGAAGATCATTGGCGGTGTTATGTGGTACGCAAGCAATGATTTCCAAACGGTAAAGGAACTTGGGTCGCTCAACAAGGTTTTAAGAGAATACAAAACATTATCAGATCGCATCAACCCGCTGATCAGTGATTTTTATACGCATTTAAAAAAATCATTGCTTGCTTTTACTGAAGAAGAAATAAGAGAAGGGCTGAATGGGCATGGAGAAAGACAACTGGCTGATAGAATTATCAAACTGAATAAAAAAGTGGCAGAGCTGGATGCAGAAGTGGTTGATGATAAATATAACCCGGATACATTTTTATTAAAACAGGACAGGATTGATCTTGACAACGAATCGGAAAACCTGAACAGGGTGCAAAACCAAATTAATAACCTGCGAAGCGACACCAGTTCATTTGCCAGTGCGAAACTCAACACACTTCAACAGCAGAGGCAAATTCATTTAACAGCTATTACTGAATTAACAAGGAAATTAAGATCCAATGATTCACTTCAACAAAAACTGTCCTTGCTAAAATCTGAATTGCGCGACAGCCTGAGTGCCATGTTCGCCATTCGAGATCAGCTTACTCCGGTTCAGATTGCGAACCTGAATAAAGAGCAAGTTTCAGGTAAAGAAACATTGCCCACAGAATTTACGGCGGAAGCAGTGGACGAATACAATACGCTGAACATTCATTCAAGTACCACCAATCTTCATTCTGATGTAAACCCGCTTTCTTTTCAAATACCCAACCAGTCACAGATCATTGATGCACTGGCGATCTATCTTGCCAAAAGAGTGAAACAGGAATCTGTGATGTGGTTTTTTGAAACGCTGCAGAACAATATGAAAGTGCATAAACTGGTGCAGGATGCATTTCCAAACTGTTATAAATTATTGCAGTCAAATGAAATTTACGAAGTGCCGAAAATGGGATCTCTCTGGCGATATGCAATCAGCAAGGACTTTGTTCATATGCCAGGACAGGTAATACACAGTGATTGGTTTAAAAAGAAACTTGGCAATCATCCTCTTTTGATGGATGGTCTTGAAAAAGCAATCAGGGTTTCTCAATTGATCGGTCAGCAATACAGTTATAATGACATTATAACAACGCTGTACATGGAAATTCCGGTTAACAAAATGCGGGATGACCGGATTACCGTGAATTCACTGATCACCATGCTTCATTTGTTGAATACCGAATTCATGAATTATGGAAAGACAGCAAGACGATTGAATTTTATTGATCTCGTACACATGGCGGATGAAGAATTTGAGATCATGCTGAGTCTTCTCGATATGAAGTACAACAATGTGGTGCGTACCTTGTTCTTCGATCAGCGAAATGAATTTGTTATTAATACCGCAACCCAACTAAATGCACTGCGAAAAACCATTTCGAATGTTCTGATCAAAGTACAGCAAATTGAAAAGATCAAAGAAGAATACAAATTGTTTCTTGATCAGAAGGCCAGGAATGAAAATCTTGAATTTCAATACAATGATTACAACACCTGGAATTTTATAAAAGATCTTTTACTCACGCTGAATTTTGATGAACTGGGAGCACAAAATTCATTCTTCCGGAAATGGACTCCGGAAATTACTGCTGCTGTGCAAGCCATGGGCAGTATCCAGGAAGTATTTCGACTGCTTGAACAAAAGAATTTTGCAGGAAGTGTCAACCAGCTTTTCCAGATCATTAAAACCTTGCCATTAAATGGCAATGCATTAAGAATGCACGTCACTGAGTTTGAAGCAATGTTGCGCTCCGATAAAATGCGCATGTACAAAGACCTGGCGGATAATATTTCGAAAGCGGCCAACCAGGAAAAATATGGTTATGTAACCAATGGAGAAACCATTGAGATCAACCAAAATTCGATTCTTGCATTCGTGATGCGTGCACGTGATCATGAAGCAATTGCTTTCATAAGCAAGCTTGCAGGATTTTTAAATGACGTGGGTTATTCTAAAAACAGCAAAGAACTCGCTCGTGTAATCGAAGCTTATGCGCTTCCCCCGGGCTCATATAAAATGAAACGCGCTTCATGGCGTTCATTCGATATCAATGCCTACGTGGGTGCATACTACGGGCACGAATGGCTAAACGTGAAAGATAAAAATGGACAGGAAATCAAATCTTCTGGTGGAGTGTATGGATTGACGGCACCGATTGGTTTTGCGTTCAGTAAAACTCTTGGCAGAAAAATCAGGGGACGAGAAATTCCAATTGAAATTGAATCAAAGCATATCGATCATCCGGAAAGAATAAAACTTGGGAGCAGGAATTCCTGGGAAAAAACAGGAACGACATTTACACTTTTCTTTTCTGTAATTGATATTGGATCGGTTGTATCATTTAGATTGAACAGCGAAGAATCACTTCCCACCAAGGTAAAATGGGACCAGGTCATAAGCCCTGGTGCACACATAAATATTGGAATTCCCAAAACGCCATTGGTCTTTGCAACCGGATATCAATACACACCCAAACTTCGCCGCATCAATGCGGACAATGTCGATCAACAAGCTAACGCAAACAGGGTATACGCATCGATAAGATTCGATTTGCCCCTTTTCAATATTGGGTATAGCTCAACCCGCGTGCAGAGATATAAATAGTAGGATGTTGGAGGGTTGGAGTTTTTTAAATCCATCATCATTATGTAACTGCAGCCGATTTCATTCTCCAAATTTTCTTAAGAAGCGAATCTTGAAATCATTGAAATCTTGAAATTTTCCATCACTCCTTTGCGACTATTTGAAAATTGCATGCTCATAAAACAGAAAGAGTTGCTGTTGTAGCAACTTCTTTCCTCCCTAAAACCTAAAGTACACGTGAGAAATTTCTAAATGTTATATATCTATCGATTCACTTCCAACCTGCCTTATCCTCAAATCCTTAACCAATCCTAATCATCCTGTAATACATCATTTTTGATAAACCTGATGTCTGTAAAACAACCGCAATGCCAAAATCTAAATCAGTGAATTTGTACGTGTTGGAAGCAGATTCAAGTATTCAACTATGTGGAATGGAAGTAACAATAGATGAAGTAAGTAGAATGAAGATGGTATTACATATAGTCTCATCAAAGTCTCCAACAGCCAAAAGCCAACAGCCAATAGCTAATCTTGAGCAGGATTTAAATTCTTTGCAAAACGCTTAATAAATGCGTAACCTCCCCCTGTTCATTCCTTTTGAAAACCTTGCTCCTGTTCCTTATTAACACCTCTCCATGTTTTCCAATTAACCGGTATTCAATCACATGCATTTTATCATCTTCCATTGAATACATAGTGTTATTGAAATCGAGCAATTTGATTCGATCATCAGGGTGTACCAACAGCATCCTGCCGGCAAAACCTTTTTGGA
>CAZCKF010000086.1:3435-9429 GCA_964499155.1 uncultured Chitinophagaceae bacterium | reverse complement strand
TGGTTCATTGATCGGTGTATAATATTCAAGAAATGGAAACCGTTTCGCAACCTTTTCTGCGTAAGCAACGAAAAGATCAGGAAATTTTGGATCAGCAAGATTTGTAAATTTCGGACCACTTCCATGATGCAGCAATCCTGCAATGGGTGTGATATTCTTTTCCTTTAATTTTTGTAATCTTGAAGCAACCCAATCAAAATTTATATCAATGCCTTTTTCAGGTTCATGTTTTTCCCAAAGAATTGGGAAACGCATGGTCGATATGCCGAGTTCTCCAAATAGATCGTAATCGGATTCACGACCATAATGACCTGAATATTCAAGCTGATCGAAAAATTGTTCCCCTACCCTGTTAATCGTACACTCTATTCCACCCCATATGTCAGGTTGTTGCAACCTTTGTATATTCTTTTCCATTCAATTTCTTTTCAGGTTCCCCTTCCATTAACTTTTTAAACAACGTTAATGATTGGGCAACGACCTGGTCCATGTTATAATATTTGTATGTACCGAGTCGTCCTGTAAAGTAAACATTCGGCAATGTGGATGCTAGTTGCTGATAGCGTTTATAAAGTTCTGCGTTTTCGGGTCTTGGAATCGGGTAATATGGATCACCTTCAGCCATCGGATATTCATAGACAATTGTTGTCTTCGAATGTTTTTGTCCCGTCAAATGTTTGAATTCTGTTGTACGTGTATACAATTGGCTTTGAGGAAAATTAACCGTTCCAACTTTTTGTACACATTGTTCATCCAGTGTTTCAAATCTGAAATCAAGTGACCTGTATGGAAGTTTTCCATAGCAATAATCAAAATAACAATCGACAGGACCTGTATAGATCAGTGTTTTGAATTCCACTTCTTTTTCAATATCCCTGAAATCTGTGTTCAGCATGATACTGATATTCGGATGTGCAAGCATTTCTTCAAACATGCGTGTATATCCATGCTTGGGCATTGCCTGGAACGTATCCGTGAAATACCTGTTGTCACAATTTGTTCTTGTCGGAATACGTGCTGTAACACTAGCGTCCAATTCTGATGGGTCAAGGTCCCATTGTTTGCGTGTGTAACCACGGAAGAATTTTTCATACAATTCTCTTCCCACTGTACTTACCACCACATCTTCAGATGTTTTAACGCGATCTATTTTTTCCGCTTTTGATTTAAGAAAAGCTTCAACCTGGTCTGAATTAAGATTCAATCCATATAGCTGGTTGATCGTATTCCTGTTGATCGGAATAGGAACCATTTGTCCATCAACACAGGCAAGTACCTGGTGTTCATAAGGACGCCACGCAGTGAATTGACCGAGGTAGTTAAAAACTTCTTTTGAATTTGTATGGAATATATGCGGTCCGTATTTGTGAACGAGAATACCATCATCGTTGAAATGATCATATGCATTTCCACCAATGTGATTTCTTTTATCTATCAGCAAAACTTTTTTGCCTGCCTGTGATGCAAGTCTTTCTGCCAATACGCTTCCCGCAAATCCAGCTCCCACTATCAGGTAATCAAACATATGCTTCCTTTGTTTTTTGTGTGTTAATACTATATTTCTCCTGCAGAGCAATATTGATTAACTGAAGCATGCTGTTCCATGTTTTATTCCAGGAATTTCCTGAGAGGAAAGCATCTACTTCATTTAACCATTCTTCACGATTTTGTGTGTGAAGTTGCTTTTCTGCTGCTTCAATAAATGTTGAAGCATCATCAGCGATTTCAACGAGTCCATTGTGGCCATATGGATCCACTACATCACGAATGGATGTGGAGATCACAGGTCTTCCTGCTGCCAGGTATTCCGGCGTTTTTGTTGGACTGATGAAGCGTGTGCTTTCGTTTCGTGCAAATGGGATGAATGCAATATCCCATCCCGATAAATAATCTGGTAGCTGATCGTATGTTTTGCCACCGAGATAATGAATGTTTTCTTTTCTTGGTAAGATCGCAGGATCAATTTTTACAACTGGTCCCAGGATTATAAAATGCCAGTCTGGTCTCTGAGTTGAAACTGCATCCAGCAATTCAATATCGAATCTTTCATCAACAACTCCGTAAAAACCAAAACGCGGACCGGGAATCTCACGCTGGTCGTGCGGATCTTCATTGATCGTTCTTGCTTTTACAAAATGTTCCTTATCGATACTGCTTGGAAAAGGATAAATGTTGTGATGACAATTCTTTTTGTGTTCATACAAACAAACACCTCCAGTGAATACAACATCAGCTTTCTTGAACAATTCTTTTTCAAGGCCTGTCAATTCAGGCGGAGCGAATTTGAATGCTGATAATTCGTCCATGCAATCATACACCGTCAGCTTCGGTGAAAAACCTTCACTGAATTTTAGGGACATTGGTGTGTAGTACCAGAAAATATAATTATTGATGGAATAAGCCAGGAAGAGGTCCTGAATCAAGGCATGAAGTCTTTCATTTTTCTCTTCCTCAGATAAATTGGGAGGCATGTAAGGAACAACGATCCAGAGGTTCTTTTCCGCCTGGCGGATTTCACATTTGTCTGAACCTTCCCTGTAAACGGGTTCCTCGATAAAAAATGTACGGCATTGGTTGGCGAAACGGCTCATTAAGTGCTGAGGCCGCTGGTAAACGAAATCCCATCTCAGGTGTGAGAAACAGATGAGGTCGTATGACTGGATGGACTCGTGTAGCTGTTTGATTTCATATAATAGATTCATGCCCCAAAGAGTACAAATACAGGACCACTACTGCATACGGAGAATATATCCATACTGAACAATAAAATAGCATTGTGAACAGTTTAGGGTTGTTAACACCTTGTGTAAAAAAGGCAACAAAATTTTAAGAAATCGGATTCAATTTTATGGCACCTATTATAGTCCTAATTAATAACTATAATAAAAAGTAAGTGAATCAGATAGCTAAAAAAATCCAATTCATTTTTAACCCCGAAAAAACCGCTTTCCCCTATTCAATTCTCTTCTCTGCCGAATCGTATATCCGTAACCGTTTTCAACAAAATATTTTTGTGTTTTATGTCAACTCCTAACACTATGAATCCAATATTTACCTATGATCCACAATTAAGTGGCCGATGGTCGGAAGACCGTGCAAATGCCTGGTTTGAGAAACAGGGATGGCTTGTCGGTTGTAACTATATACCGAGCTCAGCCATAAATCAGCTTGAAATGTGGCAGGCTGAAACCTTTGACCCCATTACTATTCAAACAGAACTTTCCTGGGCCCGGGACCTTGGTTTCAACACAATCCGTGTGTTCCTGCATCATTTATTATGGGAACAAGATCAAAAAGGCTTCATTGAAAGAATGGATCTCTTTTTACAGATCGCCCATCATCATGGTATCAAGACCATGTTCGTGTTGTTTGATGCAGTTTGGGATCCATTTCCCAAGCTTGGCAAACAGCCCGATCCCAAAAAAGGAGTACACAATTCCGGATGGGTACAGAGCCCTGGTTTTGAGATCCTGCAGAAACATGATGAATATGAAATCCTGAAAGAATATGTGCAGGGGGTGATTGGACATTTCCGCAATGATGAACGTGTTGTTATCTGGGATTTGTTTAACGAACCAGATAATATGAACCTCGCGAGTTACAAGGATGATAATTATGTTATTGATAAAGCTGAATTGTCCATGCAGCTCCTGAAAAAAACGATCATGTGGGCTCGAGACATGGATCCGATACAACCTCTTACTGCAGCACCATGGCAGTATGACTGGACAGATCATTCAAAACTGACCGCACTCGATAATTATATGTTCACGCATTCTGACATCATCACCTTCCATTGTTATGAAGCAAAAGAAGGAATTGAAAGCAGGATCCAGTCGTTGAAAAAATTTAATCGCCCCATGATGTGTACAGAATATATGGCCCGACCACTTGGAAGCACTTTTGAAGATGTACTTCCACTTCTGAAAAAATATAATGTCGGTGCATACAACTGGGGATTTGTTGAAGGCAAATCACAAACTCATTTCCCATGGGATTCATGGAATAAACACTATGAAAATGAACCAGAGGTTTGGTTCCATGATATTTTCAGAACGAACGGAGTTCCTTATAATGAGAAAGAGGTGGAAGTGATCACTGCACTTTGTAAGAAGCCTGTTGTTACAGAGGTGCAGAGAGTAGCTTAAAGTGGCTGTTGGCTATTGGCTGTTGGCTTTTAGAGCTGCTACAATTGCTTCGCATCAGCAATTTCCATTGATCTTCAAAATCGAATACCCAATTTTTACAGAATAGTCTTATAATTCCAATTTTTTAAAAAAGAAAGGTTACCAACTTGGTAACCTTTCTTAATATTTATAAAATCTAAAGTCTTTTCGTCCAACAATAATTTCAAAACAATTAGGGTCTTCCGTCAATCTTCAAATTTTCAAATCTTCAAATCTTCAAATTTTACGATCTTCTCGGTCCCTCATAATCATCCACCTCATTATCATCGCCTCTTTCTTCTTCACTCTCGTATTCCACATCCAGCTTTTCTTCACGCGTTTCAAGGTCAAGATCTGATTCACGACTAACGACACGCTCCTCATTTACGTTTGTTTCATTTTCAGTATCCACAAATCCTTTGCTGATCTGGTTTGGATCTTCGTATGTTCTGTCGCGGCCAACCAGGTTTTCGTTTGTATCTCTATGACGCTTATCCATTTTTTCTTTTTTTAAAATGTTATTTAATTTGGACTCGGTGTGAATTGAGGCTGAAGCAAATCATTGATTGCCTGCAACAACAATCCGGAATCAACTGGTTTTTCCATGAAAACATCTGCACCGGATTTTCTTAACTGTTCCAATTTTGAACTGTCTCCCGAAATAATAATTACAGGGATCCTGCTCGTCTTAGGATGTGATTTCAATTCCCTGCAGATATCACGACCATCAAAACCAGCAAGGTGTATATCCAACATGATCAGGTCCGGGCGGAAACTATCAACTTTCTGAAAAACTTCGCTCGTTTTTAGAACTGATTCAGTTTGAAAATCGTTTTGTGTAAGGAACTGACGTAGCAGTACGATCAGGTCTTCGTCGTCGTCAACGATGAGAATTTTTTTCATATAAGGGAAGTTTTCCTTTTATCCGGTTGAATGTAAATAAAAATCTTATGCCATATTGTTATTGGATGCCATGAGCAGAGTGTTGGATAAATTACAAACAACTTTTACAATAGGTTTTTACTCTGCCAGCGCAGATCCCAGCCCATACAATGTTTCACCGATAAGGTTCTTACACCAGGAGGTTAACATACATTACCATCATCACAGTATGCGGTAGTGTGCATAATAATACACAGGATTTTCAGGATTTGTTAAGGATTATAGGATTAGGATTATATAATTTTTTAATTCTGGTTTGTAATTAATCCGGTTTGCTAACACAAGGCATAAAGTTTTTTGTTAATCCTGTTATCCTTAACCAATCCTATAATTCCTATTAACCTTAACGAATCCTAATAATCCTGTAATCCTTAACCTATCCTATTAATCCTGTCTACATTGTGTGGTAAAAACAAGACTAATTATTGCAATAATTACTCAATGACCGGAAAACCACGCCTGTAGCCACCCGGCATGGAATTTTCAACCATTCTTGTGAAAATGAGTACCATAAATATCATAATACAGAATAAAGTAGATGATCATTCTGTGGTACAAAACAAAAAATAAAGCGGTTTACTATAACCCATTATAAACTTAAACTGTATACTATGACAAGAGGTAATGAAAATGAAAACCAGGGAACAGGCCAGGTGAGAGAGAAAAGTCGCAGAGGATTTGCGGCTATGGATCCTGAGCAGCAGAGAAGGATTGCAAGTAAAGGTGGACGTGCTGCACATGAGCAGGGCGTTGCACACCAGTTTAATTCCGAAGAAGCAAGAATCGCCGGAAGAAAAGGTGGTGAAGTAGTTAGCCGTGACAGGCAACACATGGCGGAAATTGGAAGAAAGGGTGGAGAAGCTTCAGGAGGCAATCGTCGTCAAAA
>CAZCKF010000086.1:0-3425 GCA_964499155.1 uncultured Chitinophagaceae bacterium | reverse complement strand
TAATCAGGATGCTGAACAAAAAGATTCGGGTGGTGAATAATGTTCACCACAACTAAAAGGGCAGTCAAGTACTGCCTTTTTTAAAACCTTAGTTCTTTATTGTTTAATTATTTAACCCTATTAAAATGGATAATCCTAGAAAAAAGAAACTCGACAGGCAGCGTGTTAGTCAACAACCGCATGAGCAAGCGTACCAAAAAAGGAAACAGCAAAAAGAATCCGGCAGCAGCAGCCGTACATCTGAGCGTAGCAGCAGCCGCGGAAGTTCTTCTGGTCGCAGCAGCAGCCGTTAATCACATGTAGTTTAAATTTTTATTTGAAAGGTGCTTTTGCACCTTTTTTTCTTGTCAAAGCATAGTAGAATCTGGATGTTGTTATTGGAATCCCCAGTCATTTTTTACTGCAGTTTCCTTCAAAGTTTAGTGTGTGACTAAAAGGAAGTAATTTGCTTTACGCTTATGAGATACTTTCTTAGTGTATTTGCATTTTGTATTTCTTCAAAATGCTTTTCTCAAAATCAAACAGATACTGTCGTTTCTCTATCAGAAGTTGTGGTGCAGGCCTTCGAACAGCATGCGCGATTGCAACAGGTTCCCGCAGCAGTGGCACATATCGGCCGCTTGCAGATCGACAGGTATAACAATGTGAGTATTGTTAATGCCATGAACACCATCCCTGGAGTGAGAATGGATGAACGTTCGCCTGGTAGTTTTCGATTGAACATCCGGGGCAGTTCATTGCGTTCTCCCTTTGGTGTACGAAATGTAAAAATTTATTACAATGGTATTCCTTACACAGATCCAGGAGGACATACTTATTTGAATCAACTCGGTGCGCATATAATCCGATCAGTGGAAATTATTAAAGGCCCGGGTAGCAGTTTGTATGGTGCCGGAACCGGCGGAGTGGTATTGATACAATCAGCAGGTGAAACAAACGGTATTGAAGCAGATGCAACGGCTGGCAGCTATAACATGAGAAATTACCACGTACAGCTTACAACAGGAAAAACGATTACAAATACAATTCATTACCAACACCAGGAGAGTGATGGATATCGTGATCATTCACGTCTTCGACGTGATATCGCAACGTGGGATGCTTCATTAAAGACGAGTGAAAATGGAAATATTAAAGCGCATTTTTTATATGGAGATCTTTTTTATCTCACACCAGGAGCGCTTAATAAACAGGAATATGATGCAAATCCAAAAAGTGCCCGACCGAGAGTTGGTTTTATTCCAGGTTCTGCTGAAATGAAAGCTGCAGTAAATCAACAAACATTTTTGGCAGGTGCTACATATGAACACCATTTCAATCCATCCTGGAAAAATTCGACAACATTATATGGCGCGTTTACACAATTGCGCAATCCAACCATTCGTAATTACGCACGCGCATCAGAGCCACATGCAGGTGGCAGAACTATATTTCAGTTTCAAAAAGAAAGTGGTGAAAATAAATACAGCATGTTGGCAGGGGGTGAATTACAACAGGGTTTTACAAGTGTGAGAATTTATTCAAGCATTAATGGTAATCCCGATACATTACAAACAGATGATGAAATACACACACGAAATGCATTCGCTTTTTTACAGGGATCCATTACACTAAAAAAATTTGTGTTCGTGGCCGGTGCAAGTATCAATGGGCAGAAAGTTGATTTATCAAGGTTTTCACCAGTTTCTTCTCGCCAAAAACGCAAATACAATAATGAATTTGCACCGAGGTTGTCTGTATTGTATCGAATTAAAAACGACCTGTCTGTTTTTTCATCGATATCTAAAGGATTCTCTCCGCCAACATCAGCAGAAATTTTACCCAGTACTGGGATAATTAATACAACCCTTGAAGCAGAAGATGGTTTTAATAAAGAAATTGGAGTAAGAGGAATGCTGCAAAAACGAATTTTTTTTGATGTCAACTTTTTTCATTTCAATCTCGACAATATCATTAACCAGCGTCGTGATGCCACGGGAGGTGATTTTTTTATTAATGCAGGTGCGACTACTCAATACGGGGTTGAAACTTTCCTGCAATATTCAATTTTGCCAAGGGGGATATTATCTGCATCCAGATTCTGGTTCAGTCATGCCTATCACCATTTTGAGTACAAACAATTCCAGCATCTCTCGGGTGATTTTACAGGCAACCGGCTTCCCGGCATTCCACCGCATGCAGTCGGTGCAGGATTTGACTTCGCTATGAAAGCTGGGCCCTATCTCAACCTTACTTATCAATACAATGACCCTGCTCCACTAAATGATGCCAATGATGTGTATGCAGAATCATTTCACCTTGTTGGAGCCAGACTTGGTTTTAAAATGCAAACAGGTTCAAGAAACCAATTTGAGATTTTTTTAGGCGGTGATAATTTACTCGACCAGCGTTACAGTCTCGGAAATGATATCAATGGATTTGGAGGCAGGTATTTTAATACAGCGCCTGAGAGGAATTATTTTGGTGGAGTGAGTTGGAGGTTTAAATAATTTCAAAATTTCAAGATTTCAAAATTTCAAGATTCTTTAGATCGAACATTTCTAATTTTTTCTCGTACGTCTTAAATCTTGTAGGGGCAACCAGTATAATTGATGTTCAATTTCATCTAATTACCTAATTACTTCTTTCGAAGCCAATTTTGAAATTTTGAAATCTTGAAATATTGAAATCTTGAAATTGAACTATTTCTTCACCACTTCCACCGTCTCACGCGATACATGATCAAGACTCTGATACCACTTTTCAACTGGTTGGGGTAAATGATCAAACTGGCGGATACGTTCCTGCATACTTTTCAGCAGGTTCAATTTCATGCGATAGATAACTTTATTTTCTTCCACGGTCACGCCAGAATCGGTATGTGATATTTTGATGTTACGCATTAGAAAACGATTTAGGTTAACCGAAAAATGATATCTATTATTACTAATCTAATAAAATTCAAAACATGGGAAAATACCTGTTAAAAAAAGGACCAAAAAGTGACATAAGTCACACCATTGTCAGGTAGAAATTTCCCAAAAACATGATTCATTTTTAGAACTCAAAAAGTTGAGAACCAATCATTTCACAAGCCTGAAAGGCAAACACTTTGCCAGAATGAATTAAGCAAGGTCAACATTAGACATTATGGTACCCGTGAAGTTTAAATAAAGTCTCGCAACTAATGAGCAGTTTGGTTATTATAACCCTGAATTAAAAATATTTCCACAAGATGGTGCAATAATTGTATACTGATAAAGTCAATTCATTTAACATGCGGATCATTCTTTTACTCACACTTCTTTGCATTTCATTTTCATTATCAGCACAGGATTGCAAGAATTACATGCTTCTGACAAAGGATGCAGAATTTGAAATGAAACTATATGATGCTCGCGGAAAAGAGAGCGGGAAACAACACTGGAAGGTTGATGAAGTGAATG
>CAZCKF010000085.1:0-9429 GCA_964499155.1 uncultured Chitinophagaceae bacterium | reverse complement strand
TGATCAAAGGCATGTTTTCCAAACCGGAAAACATGAAAATGTATTGGAAGGAGTTCATGCACCAGTGTTCCGAAATTGGAATCGGATCACTTGGTATTGTTGCCATCATTTCAGTTTTTATGGGTGCTGTGTCCACTGTCCAGACGGCATATCAGCTTGTTACTCCCTTGATCCCGCGATCGACCATTGCGCAGATAGTGCGTGATACAGTCATTCTTGAATTTGCTCCGACACTGGTATGTATTGTACTTGCTGGTGTTGTGGGAAGTAAGATCGCCGGTGAACTCGGTAACATGCGCGTGAGTGAACAGATCGATGCACTTGAAATCATGGGTGTGAACAGCAAGGCATACCTGGTAATGCCCAAAATACTTGCAGGGATCGTTGTTATACCAATGCTCGTTGTATTGGCAGCAGTACTTGGTATATGGGGTGGACGACTTGCAGGAACAGCAGCGAATATTTTATCAACTGCCACATATGATAAGGGATTGTTGGAGGGATTCATGCCATTCAATGTAATTTTTGCCATGGCCAAGGCCTACACTTTTGCATTTATAATTTCGTCAGTCCCGGCTTATTATGGTTACCATGTCAAGGGAGGTGCATTGGAAATCGGGCGCGCATCAACAAAAGCAGTTGTTGTTAGTTGTATTCTTATTCTTTTTGCAGACTATATTCTCGCAGCTTTATTATTGTAATGATTGAAGTAAAAAACATAAAGAAAGGTTTTGGTGACAAGATTGTCATTGAGGACGTTAGTGCAAAAATGAACGACGGGCAGTGCAATCTTATTATTGGCTCCAGCGGAAGCGGTAAAACCGTGATGATGAAATGCATCGTTGGTTTGTTCGAGCCCGATAGTGGTGAGATCCTGTACGACGGAAAAAATTTCACCACGATGGATACTGATCAGCGCAAACAATTGCGCAGTGAGATCGGAATGCTTTTCCAGGGTTCTGCAATGTTTGACAGCATGACTGTAGAACAGAATGTAATGTTCCCCCTGGATATGTTCACTACCTGGAATTTCAAAAAAAAGCTGGACAGGGTGAATGAAGTTCTTGCGCGAGTGAATCTCGTAGATGCCAATAAAAAATACCCGGCAGAAGTCAGTGGTGGAATGAAAAAGCGCGTCGGTATTGCGCGTGCCATTGTTCTCAACCCAAAATACCTTTTCTGCGATGAACCCAATTCAGGACTTGATCCTCAAACATCACTGGTCATTGATAAATTGATCAAGGAGATCACAACAGAATACAATATCACAACAGTTGTGAATACCCACGACATGAACAGTGTAATGGAAATTGGCGACAACATTATTTATATGTACCAGGGTAAAAAAGAATGGGAAGGCAGTAATAAGGAAATCATTTTCAGTAAAAATCAACGACTCAATGAATTCATTTTCGCATCTGAATTTTTACGCGATGCAAAAGAAATGAGAATGCTCGAAGAGAGAGGAAAGATTCCGGATGAGAGGAATATGGATGACATGCTTAAATAATTTTTGATTTTGGATTTTCGATTTTGGATTTCTTTACATGTTTCGAAGAGTTTTTATAGAGTTAACCTAAAAATGCGTTTTGTGTGAAACTGCCTTCACAATGAAAACTATCACCTTTCTCATATTATTCGTCTTTTGCTCAGCTATCTCAGCCAGTGAATTCTGGATACAACCATCGAAATTTAAAGTGAAGAGAGGCGAGACAATCAATCTGCGTTTTTTGTTTGGTGAAAATTTTGAAGGAGAAAACTGGAGTGGGAACAGGTCAAAAGTGAAGGAGATGCAGTTTTATTATGGTGGAGTTTCCGATAAAAAATTGGTTGAAAACCTTTCGGACAAGTCGGGTGATTCTTTGCAGATCGCGATGATAGATGAAGGAACAGCAGTGGTAACAATGGTAACAGAAAACAATTTCATTGAACTCGATTCTGCTGACTTTGATGCTTACCTGGTGGAAGAAGGACTTGATAATATTCTTGAAATGCATCGACGACTGAATGATTCAACCAAAATGCAGAGAGAATATTACCAGCGTTCTGCAAAAACCATTTTACAGGTAGGCAAAAACCATGATAAAACGTATAAATTAAAAACAGGCCTGCCAATTGATATCATTCTTGATGAACATCCTCATACCCGGGTATCTGAACAAGGCGTGGATGCACAGATATTTTACAAAAACGAACCCCTTCAAAATGCAAGAGTATTTGTATGGCATTATGTAAATGGAAAAACCACACGCAACGAATACCGCACAAACGACAATGGCAAATTCGAATTTTTTATGTCACCCAATGGCAGGTGGATGATCAGCACTGTCCAAATGGAAAAGTTGCCCGATGATCCAAAGGCCGACTGGCAAAGTTATTGGGGGTCGCTGACCTGGGGCTACTACTGAGTATTTTGGATTTTTGATTTTGGATTTTGGATTTCTTTACATGTTTCGAAGAGTTTTTAAAATAGAAAGAGCCAAAAACCAATCCTCTTTCTCTTTCTGTTTCTCTTTCTTTTTCTCCTAAAATTTCAGATTTTTGATTTTGCTTGCCCGACGTAGCCTTGGCGAAGTGGGGGATTTTGGATCTTTAAATGTTTCGAAGAGTTTTTAAAATCGAAAGAGCCAAAAACCAATCCTCTTTCTCTTTCTGTTTCTCTTTCTCTTTCTCTTCTGTCAGAGCCAAAAAATCAGTTTTTTTCTCCCATAATCTGTTGTTTTTCCCCTTTTTAGCCCAGATCAGGTTTTTAATTTCACCAAAAGAAAGCGAATGTTCCCATACGAAAAACTGGAAGTATATAGAAAAGCTTATGAAACAAATCGAAAGGTCTATCGATTGTTAAAAGAAAAATCAAAAATACCTCAGTACGCAAAAACCCAATTAGGGAGAGCTTGCATGAGTATTATGCTAAACATAGCAGAGGGTAGTGGAAAATATAGTAATAAAGACAGAAGACATTTTTATGTTATAGCAAGAGGTTCAGTATTTGAATGTTCATCATTGATCTGCTTCTTAAATGATGAACATGAACTAGAGGAAAATTTGAAGGAAGAAATATATTCTTCCTTTGATGAAATATCTAGAATGTTATATGTTATGATTAAGAATTTAACATAAGAAAGCGAAACAGAAAGAGAAAGAGGGTATCAATTCAAGAACATCCCCATCTACTGCCCTTCTTCATCGATACTTCAAAAACGTCACAATCATATTACTCACATCCGGCCTTGCAAATGGCGTGGTAGTATGCCTGAATATTACCGTATCTGCATCGGCTGTGTTGATAATGGAAGATTCTCTTCCTGGTTGATAATACCGGAATAAAACTGCATCTGCACCTTTTTCACGAGCTTTTTTCTCGAGTCTTTTTTGAAATTTTTCCGGGTTAATGGTTTGAATGTTGGTAAACGATGCAAGTCCCACTTCATCATAAGCACGATGAATTGAATTGGGGTTAACGTATACGTCTACTTTGTTCGTGGGTTCGTGGGTAGTGCCGATGTAATGAATTTTATGGATGTTGCAGGAAGTGAAAATAAAAATGGTGGATAAGATCAGGGTAGAGTTTCGTATCATAAAGTTGGTTTTATGATATTAAGCTAATACGCAGCATTATAATTTAGAGTTAAAGGAGTGTAAAGGGTGCGTTAAATGCTTGCAATTAAGAGTGGAATGATCCAGGATTCTTTGCTGCCTACTGCCGCTACATTAAATTGCACGGAAATTTTACGAACACTTTCGAACATTATCCATTCATCAAACAAGCATCATGAAAAAATTATTAGCTACCATTTTAATTGTAACAGTCTCCATTATTTCTGCCAATGCTCAAACAGTAAACGACATTCCCATTAAGGACATCGATGTTGAATACGTGCAAATTGTTGGAACGGCCAAGTTATTAAGCAACAAACTGACCATCAACATCGACTTCGGTCAGGAGAATAAACTTTTCAGTTCTGACAGAGATACCAGGATCAAAGATGTTAATGGAAAGAACATGGTGTTCAACTCCATGATCGATGCCCTGAATTTCATGACGAGGAATGGTTATGAATTTGTACAGGCTTATACGGTGGTAGTTGCAAATCAGAATGTGTATACTTATTTGTTGAGGCGGAAAAAAGCCTAAAGTCAATTTTTGATTTTTGGTTTTTGATTTTTGATTTACTTCAACAGTATCGAAGATTCATTTTTATTGTTGCCCCCACAATCATTTCTGACTAGGGAGGAAATATGATTTTTATGCGTTAACCATTTTCAAAAGTCAGGGTGGTCAAACTGCCGACTGCCCACTGCCGACTCACCACTCACTACTGCCCACTGCCCACTGCCGACTCACCACTCACTACTCACCACTCACCAAAATCCGTGTTTACCAGAAACCCCCTCTCATGAAGCCTCTTCCCCTTATTTTTGCGGCGAATCAAAGGCTATGAGCATACTTGTTAATAAACAATCAAAGATCCTGGTGCAGGGGTTTACAGGAACAGAAGGAAGTTTTCATGCCACACAAATGATTGAATACGGAACGAATGTGGTGGGTGGAGTTACGCCTAGCAAGGGTGGCAACAGGCACCTTGACCGCGATGTATTCAATACAGTTGCTGAATGCGTGAAAGAAACGCAGGCTGATGTTTCTATCATTTTTGTTCCACCTGCATTTGCAGCAGATGCAATTCTTGAAGCAGCAGATGCCGGGATTCGCCTGATTGTTTGCATTACCGAAGGCATACCCACACAGGATATGGTGAAAGTGAAAAGTATTCTTGCTAATCGACCCACGAGATTGATCGGGCCAAATTGTCCCGGAGTGATCACTGCAGGTGAATGCAAGGTGGGAATCATGCCCGGTTTTGTTTTTAAAAAAGGACGTGTTGGTATTGTTTCAAAAAGCGGAACGCTTACCTACGAAGCAGCAGACCAGGTTGCACGGGCGGGCCTTGGCATTTCAACAGCGGTCGGCATTGGTGGAGATCCGATTATCGGAACAACTACCAGGGAAGCGATCGAACTATTCATGAATGACAAAGACACAGATGGTATTGTTATGATTGGCGAAATTGGTGGTGGCATGGAAGCAGAAGCAGCCAACTGGATTCGTGAAAGCGGAAATAAAAAACCAGTCATAGGTTTTATTGCAGGCCAAACTGCTCCTCCCGGTCGCAGGATGGGTCATGCGGGAGCGATCATTGGTGGGGCAGATGATACTGCTGCAGCCAAAATGAAAATCATGGACGAATGCGGCATACATGTGGTGCAATCGCCGGCGGATATTGGGAAGAGAGTGGCGCAGGTGATGAAGGGACAGCCAGCATGAATGGAATTCCTGTATAATAGTGAATGGTGAATAGTCAATGCCTCACTACAGGTATCGAAGCGTTCGATTGCCTGGTTAATAAAAATACAAACGACGCCGATTACAATTTAAATCTCTGGTTGAAAAACTTCTCGAGACCCGTAGTACGCCATTCACTTTTCACTATTCACCTCTCACCACTCACTACTCACTACTCACCACTCACACCCACCATTCACTTTCAATTATTCAGACCACTACCAAAAGAAAAGGCCTCTGCAAGATTACAGAAGCCTCAGTCTGTCAGACAAGCTCAGTTTAATAATTACGGATATAACGGGCCAGTTCTTCCTTACTGTGATTAGTTGTAAGGACGTCGTTTACCACGTAATAGTTGCGTTTATCGCTGGTGCGCGCGTATGCATATTTTGCCAGATCAAGTTTGTTGTGCTCGAAATTGAACACCTGTAACATTTGTCTTACCTGCTCAGATGTGAAATAACTTTTGTTAATCACATGCTTAGCGGAGGTCATCCTGTTGTTTTCAAAGCTCTCTCTGCGTAGTGCATCGATAAACTGGTAGAATTCGCTGGAACTCATCACGCGATTGTTAGAATTCCAATCCCGATCCCTTCCATCATTACGATCATCCCAGTCACGATCTCTGTCACGATCATTCCAGTCGCGGTCATCATAGTCTTCATCCCATTCATTTGACCTGTCAATCCTGCGCTCATCTACCATTGCTTTTCCAAACCTGTTAATTGTAATGTCGAAGTGATAACCGGATTTCAAATGGATCCTGCTGTTGTAAATAACTTCCTGGCGGGTGCGGTTGTTGCCATTTCCGAAAATGCCTCCAAGAATGCCACCGTTGTTATTACGGTTATTGTTGTTTCGCAATTCGCGATAGATACGCACAGTGTGGTAACCAGTACTGAGGTTACGGATCACGATGCCATCATCTTTCATACTGTAACGGCGGTTGTCAATTTCAACCACCAGGTCTGTTTTCTTCACTGTTGAAATGCTCAGGCGATTCTGATCTGCTGCGAGAGCTGCAATCGAAAAAAACAGAAAACTAAAAAGTGTAAAAACTGATTTCATAAGAAACGTTTTTTTATTATTCCCGGAATCCAACCATTCCGGTAATTTTTGTGAACCAGGGTGGTGGCTTGTCACAAAAAAAATTTCAAAAGCGGTGCCAGCAATTGTGAAAACCTTCTAACAACCTGTTAAAGGGCCGCACTTTAACACTTGACGTACTTTTGTTCTGTGAAATGTGAAAAAAGCTAAATGAGTGTGTAATCAATATGTGTGGGGCATCTCATTGCACGAAAGCTGTTGGCTCGGAGACACATGCTCGCGGGAAAACGAGAAACCAGAAACAGAAAAGGCTGTTGGCTTATGGCTGTTGGCTGTTGGAGCAAAAGAAACATGCTCGCGGAAAACGAGAAACCAGAAACAAGAAACCAGAAACATAGAAAAGGCTTTTGGCTGTTGGAGACATTAAACAAGTTTCCAGGGACATTAAAAAATTAGAAATAAGAAATAATGAAAAGATTCATCATCCTATTTACAACATTCGCACTCGCATTATCTCTTTCTGCGCAGGTGAAAACTTATGACGCGCAGTGGAAGAAAGTAAAAGACCTGATCGAAAAACAGAATCTTCCAAAAACAGCATTGGCTGAAGTAAGAAAGATTTATCAGCAGGCTAAAACAGATAAGCAGGATGCGCAGGTGATCAAATCCCTTGTGTACATCGTGAATCTTCAACAGGATAACAGGGAGGATAATATTGTTTTATCGATTGCTGAACTTGAAAAGGAGATTGCAACCAGCAAGGAACCAGTAACCTCAATTCTTAAATCATTACTGGCTGACGTATACCTTAATTATTATCACCAGCATCGCTGGCAGTTACTTAACAGAACCACAACAGCAAATTTCACAAAGACAGATGTAGCCACCTGGACTTCAGAAGACTTGCATCGGCAAATCACATCATTGTACCTGCAATCGATCAGCAATGCACGCTTACTGCAGTCTGTGAAACTTGAACCATTCGATGCGATTATTACCAAAGGAAATACTAGATCACTTCGACCCACCCTATATGACCTGCTTGCTTTTCGTGCGTTGAATTATCTGGGAAATCCTGAACGTGATATCACGAAACCAACTTATGCATTTGAAATTATTGAACCAGGCGTTTTCCGTCCGGCAGAACAATTCATCAACCTCAATATTAAATCTGCAGACAGCATTTCCGGTTATTATCGTGCGATTGGTGTTTACCAGGAATTACTTCGGATCCATTTGAATGATGCAAAACCTGAAGCGTTGATTGATGCTGATCTGCATCGACTGGCATTCATGCGTGATAAATCAGTTATGCCGGAGAAGGACAGTCTTTACAAACAGGCGCTTCAACATATTATTTCAAAATACAAATACCCGCTTGCTGCACAGGCAGGATACCTGCTTGCACGTATCTATGAAGAAGAAGCAAACAGGTATAGTCCTCATGGTGATACCACCTCACGATATGCGAGACTGCGTGCGCGTGAAATTGCCAATGCGGTTGTAGCTGGTTCCAAAAGTGGAACTGAAGGGTATATTAATGCGAAAAATCTATTGATTGAAATAGAACGCAAACAATTATCCTTCCAGGTAGAAAAAGTAAATGTGCCAGCACAACCATTTCGAGTACTCGTGAATTACAGGAATATTCCGCATGTACATTTCAGAATTGTAAATGCAACTGATGCATTAAAAAATGCGATTGAACAGGATCAACAGCGTTTCTGGAACCTGATTGATAACGCGCCACCTGTTAAAACATGGTCGCAACAATTACCTCAAACAAATGACCTGCAGAATCATGCGGTGGAAGTAAAAGTTGATGCCTTGAACATTGGCGAATTCATCCTCGTAGCATCTTCAAATGAATCATTAAAGACCGGTGTCAGTGGCGCACGCATGTTCCATGTTTCAAATATTAGTTTCGTTCACAATGTGCATCATCATTTCATCTTAAATCGTGAAACGGGATTGCCACTGGTTGGCGCCAATATTCAAATATGGCAGCATCAATATGATTACAAAACCTCCCGTTACGAAAAACAAAAAACAGCAACATATAAAACCGATGAGAAAGGATATTTCCGCCTAGCTGAAGCAAAACAACCCCAGGAGAACACTTACATGCTTGATATTACTCATGGAAAGGATCGGTTGTTTATCAATGAATTTCTCTATCGCTACGATTATATTGAACGTCATCCCAATGAAAAGGTTTCAAGACCAATTACGTATTTATTTTCCGATCGCAGCATTTACAGGCCGGGACAAATCGTGCATTTCAAGGGACTGGTGATTACCAACCAGGGCAGGAATAATAAAATTGAATCGAATTATAAACAAACCGTTTATCTCCGTAATGCAAATTACCAGTTGACAGATTCGATACAGGTTACAACGAACGAATACGGTTCATTCAATGGAAAATTCACGCTTCCCCAAGGTGTGCTGAATGGAATGTTTTACATCGTAACCAATAAAGCTTCCGGTGAAAAAGGGTTCCGGGTGGAAGAATACAAACGTCCCAAATACGTTGTTGAGTTTGAAAAATTAAAAGGTGATTTTAAACTGGATCAGAAAGTAACTGTTCAGGGAAAGGCACGTGCATACTCGGGTAATAATATCAATGATGCAAAAGTTGTTTACCGTGTTGTCCGTATGCCACGGTTCATCTATCCATGGCTCTACTGGAGAGGCTGGCTGCCACAGGGCCCGCCGATGGAAATCGCACACGGGGAAACAAAAACTGATGCAAACGGAAATTTCACCATCACATTCACAGCCATCCCGGATAAAACGATCGACAGGAAACTCGATCCCTTATTTGATTATAAAGTCCATGCTGACGTAACTGATTTAAGTGGTGAAACCCGCTCAGCAGATAAAACAATTACTGTTGGGTACAAGGCGCTTGTTTTACAAATGAACATGCCGCCAACTATTGAGGTTGATAGTTTCCGTCATATAAATCTTACAACACAGAATTTGTCTGGTGAGTTTCAGCCTGCAACAGTGAAAATTTCAATTCAAAGATTGCAACC
>CAZCKF010000084.1:9189-9441 GCA_964499155.1 uncultured Chitinophagaceae bacterium | reverse complement strand
CACGGTTGCACTGGTAAACGCACCATAACTGCCACCCGGGCTGTTCACATAATTCTTTGTAATGGGCGTATTCGCAGGTACACCCACATTAAAATGTGCCGAGTAAGTCGGCGTGTTGCAATTCGTAAAATAAAAAGGCGGCGGTGGGGGGGGCGGGGGGGGCGGATTTTTTGGTCCCTTCTTTGAAGTCGAGTGCTCCCTGTCTATCGGTTGAATTTCCTTCTTGCATCCCTGGAATAACAATCCGGTCGA
>CAZCKF010000084.1:0-9179 GCA_964499155.1 uncultured Chitinophagaceae bacterium | reverse complement strand
GCTGGTTAAGGCGAAGGGCATAGCGAGGGGTTTTAATAATTTTTATTTCAGGACGGTGAAGTCCTGTTGATGACACAGTTTATTTAACTGCAGCAATTAGGGAGGGATATAGCTTTCGAAGAGTTGGGGTTTTATATGTAAACGGAAAAGGATTTTAAAGGTTGCCTCGAAGATTATGTTTTGACAGTATTGAGCGGGATACAATTTGTAGTATTCGTAATATTATCAAAAAAGAAAAGAGTTATTGCGTTCATTAAATTTTAGGCAATTTCTTTGGTGGGATTTCCGACTAATACACTCCTCTTTATTATGAAGGACATAAATCCTCCGAAAAAAATTGTAAGAGCAGAACGTATAAAATTCGTAATAAACGATTTCTTAATCCATTAACAGATACTTAATGAATAAACATTACTAGAAGTTGCAAACATCGAATTATAAATTACTCTTGGTTAGGTTTTTACCTTCAATAAGAATTTTATAAACATTCACAGACTTCGGATATTTACTTTTTATTAATTCGAGAATTTCCTCCTGATCTTTTAAACTAATATTTGCCCCTAATATGATTTCAGAAACGGTCTCTGGTCTAAATTGTTGAAGTCTTTGTGAATATTTATTAGCCCCGACTGTTATAAAACGAAACTCCTTCTCTTTCTCCCAACGTTTTTTCTTTAAATATAACATGTCCAAATCTTCATTGTTATTTTTTATAAAACTGTATACAAATGGCTCATCAGAATATGTTACGAATCCGAATCCGCTTTTTACTTGTTTACACAAATCAAGTGTATTTAAACCTAGACAGTATCCACGATGTATGTCTCCATATTCTTTCCACAAATGATTACTTAAAGGATCTGTACTTGTACTAAAAACCCCATGTCCATCAAAATTATTTCGATTGCTGTTCCATTGCTCATGTTGCTTAATTATAATACTTGGGTCTTTCTTCAATTGGTCTAACCGATTTTCAGCAACAACTTTTCTGTCATATTCTGTATTCAAGTGAGTTGCTGACGAAATCATTTTCTCCAAATATTTCGGATCATACAGCTCTTTCTCATCGAAAATAGTTTCAGGTCTAACATCCAGCGGATCATTCAAATCAAATGGATGGGAAAACCATGCAGCCTGATCTGATAATAAAGCTCTGTGAAACTTATCGGACCATGATCGATATTTATAAACGATTGGTGGCGCCAGGTCACGAACTTCCCCTTCTATTTCTTCAAATTTTACATACACACGTCTCATAAAATAAATATACTTTCTGAAAATTATTCTTCGATATCAGCCTTAGGCAGGTTTATTCCTCTATCGGCTACTTTCCTAAGGACGATTCTTTCTCGTAGTTTAAATTCGAATTCATTTAGTTCTATATTCTGGGTAGTAATTCCGCCAGTTGTTTCAGAAGTTGCTTTAGGAAAATATTTATTAATCGCAACATCAAAATCTCTTAAAGATTTCCAAATTCCAATATTCAAATAGGTTGAATAATGAGGACTTTCAATATGAAAAGTTTGAAATTTTGGATCAAAAATATTTCTGTCAGGTGTTGTAAGAATTTCTCTGAATAACCCTATACCTTTCTTCACGCTCATATTTAGCCAATGTTTCTCAAAAACCTCCTCGCTTCCTTTGCGAATCAACCAATGAACTAATATTAATACCATAGATGTCAGTTTAGTGTCTAGAAACTTCCTGATGTATAATTTATACGGACCAACATTTCACAGCAATTTCAGCCAATTTAATTTGCCGGTCATTTATTTCTTTAATTGTCCATTTGTCGAATGCTGCAATTTCCTTCGTAATTAGAAAATCAGATTCTGTGTAAAATTTTCTTTTTTTAATAAAATCAATGCTCCCCATTGCTGCATTTTTTGCAGAATTCAATAATGTCTGATTACCTAAGCGATTTGAATAGAATCTGTGTTCTTCCACAGTAAAATCATTCCATCCTGTTGAAACATTTTTTGGCAATACATGTTCTATATTAACTTCAGCTTCATCGCTATTTGGTATTAATTCATTATTTTTTCTTAATTGATTTCTTTTATTATTTTCAATTGTGGTTAAATAATATTTGCTTAATACACTCTTCGAAACATTTGCCTTAGCAAATTCTTCTTTAAATTTTGTGTCATCTGGAATTATGTTCTTTAAAAAAACAACAAGTTGCCTTGTGCTTTTTATTTCACCATTTCTAATTTTCATAGCTGCTGCTGAAAAATTACTTTCAAAAATACCACTGCTTAATGTTCCAGAAATTAAAAGTCTGACAATAATGGAAACAATACCTTCAATTGCTTTATTTGCTTCAGTCTTTTCAAATTGAACTAATATCGATAGTAGCATTGGTCTAACCTGTACCATACCAAGCTGATTTATCGTCTTGATGTTATTTCTGGTGGTAGTGCCGTAGTTAGCCCAAAAAACGTGATCTGAATGAAGGATCGCAAGATAAAGAGTAGAATTTTTCAGGAGTTCATTAGAAAAGTCAATTACTGCAGCTTTACTCTTAATTTTTGCTTTTATTTTCTCATATAGTTCCTTCTCTCGAACATTTCCATACATTGAAGACCATAAATAACGAATGTAGGGTACAATAATTGACTCATCGACTGCTGATTCCAAAACACTGGTCATTCCAATCCAATTTGATTGAGCCTTATCAATGGAATTTCCTGATTTATGAAATAAAAAATTTTTCAATAAATCTGAAATTGCTAAATCTAAACCTCGGTCATTCAAAGTTTCGAAAATTGTAAATGCATTTGAATAGTCTGGCACTTCAACTAGAATAACCCTTACGTCTCTTTTTATATACTCGACCCATTCTGCTAACTTTTTAATATCTGAGGAACCTACAATATCATCAACTTTTTTTTGTGCTAAAAGATATGCATCATACAACCGTTTATGACTTGGCTTTAACTGATTCATGTTTTTTAACCTATGTGCATTTTCTTTAAGTATATGATCTATAAAAAATTGATGGTCATTTTGATTCAAAATAAAATGTGGAACTTCATCTTCAGTACGAAGATCTTGTGACATCAAAAAATCATTAGTTATTTTCCAAGCCTTTTTCAATTCACTATTTGCTAAATAAAAATTTCTGATCGCGACCAACAGAATAGTAATAGTAACTAATCTTTGTTGTCCATCAACTACTTCTTCTCTATCATCCTTATTTGATTTGACAACGATCGACCCAATAAAATATTCTTTTTCATCATTGTAAATTGAATTAGATATATCTTGAAAAAGATCATTTACATGTCTAGTTTCCCACGCATAGTTTCTTTGATACTTTGGTACTTGTAGTTTAAAAGAATTAAGAAAATGACCAATTCCATTTAAGGTGATCCTAATTTTATCTAATTCGGACATTATTTGGGATTTTTTGGTTGAAAATTAAAAAATCTACAAGGATGAATGTAAAAAATAAAAAGGGGCTCTATATAATTAAAAAAGCTTCAAAAGTTTACACTTGTGAAGCTTCAATTAGTGCCCGGGACTGGATTCGAACCAGCACATCCTTTCGAACGCCGCCACCTGAAGACGGTGCGTCTACCAATTTCGCCACCCGGGCAGGGCTGCAAATATAAGCAGTACGCACAGTTAAATAAACATTGTCTATCATAAGGCAACCAGCGTTCCAATGGTATAAATAAAGGTTTTTAAATCCTGGCTTTCTACTTTATCTGCCATGCCCAGGATATACTTCATATTGCAAAAGAGTATACCATTTTCTGTTTGTACCGAGACGTTCATTCCAAAAGAATGGAACCTCCCAGGAATTTTCTTTTCCCCAGTCAATTCTCTATAATCAACGGCATATTTTTTTTCAACTAAAATTAAACTGTAGTATGGGAACAGGGATAAGTAAGAGTTTAAAGTAGGTGATGGAAACTCTTTTTGGACTCGTAGTCCTGCAATAATGCTTTGAGAAACGAATTTTTTCTTTAAAGTAGAATCCATGAATTTATTGAACGAGAACTCAAAACTTGGAGCCACTGTCCAGTCGTTTTTTAGAAATTCCCATCTGTACCCGATTGCAAAATCCCGTTTATTCAACTCTGGGAACAAGAAGGTTTTCTGTATTGATTAAGAGTCAGGAGATGTGGCAGTTTTTTCACTGTACAATACCGTAATAAATTGCGGATCAATCCAATTCTTTTTTCCAATTAATTTATACTTGGTTAATCGAAACTGCAATCCAACGCTTAAACTTCCGTATGATTGACTTGAATTCTCGAGATTGCTGATGCCTCCAGTAGCTAAAGGTCTTACAGCATTACTTTTATTTAATTCAATAATCCTATTTTCCAGTTCAATTTTTTCATCGTCCTCAACCGGTTCTCCAGCAAGTGAGTCCAATAGTTCTGTGAATGTTTTTCGATCTTTGTTCCCTTCCTGACGGATAAATAAAGAAGTCGCGGTGTCAGAATAAAAATTTCTGAAATTTTCTAACCTTTCTTCCTGTGAAATGGGTGTTGTTGTTTGACGTTTTCCTGAAGGTTTAAAAGATTTGGCAGCAGGCAAAATTGATTGAGAATTTGCAAGTAGAGAAATGAATAACACGGAAAGGCAAATAATAATTCGCATAAGCAAGTTTTGGGGTTGTCTAAAATTTGCATATGGAAACTTGTCATGCAAGAGTGTAAACACGGTCCATGTATCCGTATTTTCACGGAACAGATCCTATGTTTTAAAAATATTATTATGCCATTCGATATATGGCAAAGCAGGTTTGTCGAAGTCTCGAATAGGAAGATGAAGCAATTGTTTTCCGTGGTATTGATAGTACTCCTTGCCATTCTCGAACTCCTCTTTTATCTTCCGGCTTACTTCGATTTTATAATCTTTGGAAATTGTTATGTAACCGCTGTCAAATAATCGATGCAGATCGGACCTGAGCAATAATGAATTTGAAATAAAATGTGGTCCGGAAGAAGCATACGCTTTAATGTGAGCAGCCTCAAGGACTGGCAATGTTTTCTCACCCGTGATTGCGCACCTGCGTGTAAAGGCATCTGTCACCATAACTCTGAATGCTGCTTGCCCCAAACGAACTTTTTTCAAAATTGAGATTCCATATTGTGGTTCTACTTCCTCTAATATTAGTTGACTCTTTTCTCCAATTGTTGAATCAGACAAATATTTCTGCAACAATAATTCTATTCGGTTCCATAGTTCAAGTCCAATTGATTCTGTGTTATCATACGATTTACCTTGAACTATGCTTTGATGCCAGTCTATAGGAACTTCAATCCAATCGTTTTCATTAAAGAAAATTGGGTTTGTCAAGACGATGCAACCGATAATTGGATTTACATTGAATTTATCTTTTCTATAGTTCAAAATGGATCTTTGAAATTCATCGAATGAAGACGCTCCGTTTTTTTCTCGGAAAACATCCCACGCAACATTAATTGGCAGGAAAGTTTGACTAGAGAAAAAACCAACTCCTCCAATTTTATTTATTTTCCCTTTTAACTTAAATAAAAATGGAGCACCTGGAGATAGTATTTTAAAAGTCGAATTACCTCCAGGTTGCCAGAAATTAATATCCTCAGGCTTTAACTCAGATAGGAAATTGTACCAGTTGTTGTCTGTAACTCCCAGCCATAATTTCATTGCTGGAAAATACTACATTCCATTTCACCACATAAGGCACATAAGAAACATAAGGAACACATAAGCTTCTTTCAATGGAAACTTATGTGAATTCTTTTGTGCCTTATGTGTCTTATGTGGTGAACTTTACGAACAGCAGCTGTTGGCTTTTGGCTGTTGGCTTTTGGAGAAAACTAAGCCGCACATTGGTAAAAGGAAATTTTTATTCAGTCCTCAACGACTTCACCGGGTTCGCCATCGCCGCCTTCACCGCCTGAAAACTTATCGTAACCAACGCAACCAATAATGTCGCCACTCCCGCAAACGCAAACACCGTCCATTTAACATCCACCCGATACGCAAAATCTTCCAACCACTTTTGCATAGCCCAATAAGCAATCGGGAATGAAATCAGTGCCGCAATAAGCGTGAGTTTTAAAAAATCTTTCGACAACAGCCCAACCAATCCCTGCACCGATGCACCAAGCACTTTACGCACACCGATTTCTTTTGTGCGTCGTTCTGCAACAAATGCACAGAGTCCGAACAGACCGAGACATGCAATGAATATGGAGATGGTGGCGAAGATGCCGAAGATGCTGCCCATGCGTTGTTCTCCACGGTATTGGGCGTCGAACGTGACGTCGAGGAAATTGTAGTCGAATGGCTCTGCAGTGGCGAATTGTTTCCACTTTGTTTGAATGGCTGCAACAGTGGCACTGATGTCTTCTGCTTTTACGCGCGTGAGGATGTGCCTGCGGCCGAGGTCATAACTGTTGGATTTTGTATGGAAAAGGGCAAATGGGATCATGGGCTGGTGGAGTGACTGCACATTGAAATCTTTTACAACAGCAATTACCTGGAATTTTTCATTGTTGCCCCCGGGGTAAGTGATGTATTGACCAACCGGGCCTTTCCAGCCGATCTGTCGCACGGCTTCTTCATTCACGATCACGGAAAGTGAATCGTTGAAATCGCGGGAGAAATTTCTTCCTTTTAAAATTTTAATATCAAGTGCTGGAATAAAATCATAATCTACAATGAAAGAGGAAAGACTGACTTCTTCAGTGACTGCTTCCTTTCCGGTTTTTTCAGGATTGTAACTATCAGTAAATAAGAAACCCGAAGGAATACTGGTGGAAATAGAAGCAGTCTGCACACCGGGCAACTGGCTGATGTTTTGCCTGAATGTTTCTTCACTCTCTCCCAGCCTGTTTGAATTTTCAATCACAAGCACATTGTCCTTGTTGAAACCCATATTGGCCTTGCGGAAAAAATTGAGCTGCTCAAATACAATGAGCGTTACAATAATTATGATGGTGGAAATGGTGAACTGGAAAACCACCAGTCCATTGCGTACAAGCAGTGGGGCCTTGCCTGTTTTGAATCTTCCTTTCAGGACAGAGACAGGATTAAAGGATGTCAGGTAGAATGCGGGATAACTGCCTGCGAGCAACCCTACGACAATGGTGAGTAATAATAAGGACAACAGGATTTGGGGTGTGAGTGCATTTTCTACAGGCACGACTTCACCAGTGATGACGTTGAATGATTTTAATGAAAGAAAAACAAGAATGACTGCAATCACCGAAGAAACAATGCTGAAAATAAATGCTTCGGCCATGAACTGCCGGATCATTTGTCCGCGTGATGAACCAACCACTTTGCGAATGCCGACTTCCTTTGCACGTTTTTCGGAACGTGCAGTGGACAGGTTCATAAAATTGATGCAGGCGAGCAGGATGATGAACACGGCAACGCTGCCGAAAATATAAATGTATTTGATGTTGCTGATGCGCGTGAGCCATGGCATTCCAAAATCACCGGAACGCAAATGCACATCGGTAACAGGCATCAAACCCAGATCCCAGCGCCCACCATTTTTCAAAAATTCATCAAACGGTTTTCCAATCCGCCTGAATGCACTCGCTGCCTGCACTTTCACCATTGCAGGGAATTTTGATTCAAGCGCTTTAATTGATTCCTCATCTCTTGCAACATTCTCTCGCAATTTCACATATGTGATCATCTGCTGCCATACCCAGCTCCAGCTGAATCTTCTCACAACCGGAAAATCTGCAACAGGTGCAAGGAAATCAAATTGAATGGTGGATTGTGTCGGGATATTTTTCACAACACCAGTTACCATCATTGGTTTCTGGTCGTCATTCAACTGCAAAATTTTTCCTGTTGCTTTCTCATTGCCAAAATATTTTTTTGCCATGTCCTCGGTGAGCACGATTGATCCAGGTTTCATCAATGCAGTGGCTGCAGTGCCCTCAACCATTTCAAAACTGAACACTTCCAGAAAGTTTGAATCAACTGCAAGTAGATTTTTCTCCGTAAAGAATTTTTTGTCTGCACCCGCGTCATAGCGAATGACCATGTCATTGGGCTTATAAAACCGCGTGTACGTTTCTACTTCGGGAAAATTGCTGACGAGCGCAGCACCAACCGGCGGAGGTGTATTGCCTGCAGAGAAATCCTGCCCGTCAAAGGTGCCACTCAGCGTGACCTGGTAAATGCGGTCAGCGTCTTTGTGGAACTTGTCGTAGACGAGTTCGTTCTGGATGAAGATTAATATCAGTAGAGCACATGCAATGCCGATTGAGAGACCGGCGATGTGGATGACGGAGGAGATTTTGTTGCGAGTGATGTTGCGCCAGGCGATGCGGAAGTAGTTGCGTAGCATGGGAGTGTTTTACAATTTCAAGATTTCAAAATTTCAATGATTTCAAGATTTCTTAGGTCGAACAGTCATTATTATATAGCTGATGGTTTTATTCGAAATTGCCAAACAGACTTTTCTGAAGCACGAAATCGCTCAACACTTTGTATCGAATTCAAGAATGACCTTAAACTATTTTTCGACTTTCAAACTATATCTATCAATAAGAACTTTTCGAATAGAAGAATCTTGAAATTTTGAAATCATTGAAATCTTGAAATCCAGAACAACTCACTCCGTTCTCAGAGACTTCACCGGATTCGCCATAGCCGCTTTAATCGTCTGAAACGATATCGTTGCAAACGCAATCACCACTGCTACAATCCCACCGATCACGAATATCCACCACGGGATCTCGATGCGGTATGCGAAGTCTTCGAGCCACCTGTTCATCGCATACCAGGCAATTGGAACTGCGATGATGAGTGCGATCATCACGAGCTTCAGGAAATCTTTGGACAACAGTCCCACCACATTGGGTACGGTGGCTCCGAGTGTTTTGCGGATGCCGATTTCTTTTACTCTCTGTTGTGCTGCATAGGTTGCAAGGCCGAGTAGTCCGAGACATGCGATCACGATGCCGAGGATGACGAGACTGATGAATACTTTTTGAAAACGCGTTTCTGCTGCGTAGAGGTTAGCGAAATATTCATCCAGAAAAACATAATCGAATGCACGCTCTTTTGAAAAACGATTCCACGCTCTTTCCAGTTGCGCAAGCGTTCCCTGTACATTATCAGTGGAAAGTTTCAGCGTGATATTGTTTGCACGCCCGGGTTGATTGAAAAATGCATAGGGCTTTATTTCGTTTCGCAGGGATGTA